>CAIVXW010000020.1 GCA_903910005.1 uncultured Methylococcaceae bacterium | reverse complement strand
TCGGGGGGTGCTGCATCTGGCGGGTGATCTCAACTTGACGGCCAGCCGGTTCTATCCCGCCACCCTCAGTGACTATACGGTCGATCTGGGCGATACCGGCATCTTCACCCTCCAGCCGTCCACGCCAGATGAAAGCCCGCTCTACAGTGCCGGGGGGAGTCTGACGCTCAAGGCCGCCACCATTGAACAGCATGGAGTACTGGCCGCGCCGTTCGGTCAGTTGCAACTGGATGCCGGCCAGGATTTGCACCTCCATCCGGGCAGTCTGACCTCGGTTTCCGGGAACGGCCTGACGGTTCCCCTGGGACGCGGCTCCGGCGACATGACCTGGCTGTATCCGCTCGACAGCAGCGGACTCATCAACCGCCTCATCAGCACACCACCGGAAAAACGCCTGAGCCTGACGGCCTCGTCCATCCACCTCGATAGCGGGGCCATTCTCGATCTGAGCGGCGGCGGCGATCTCAGCGCCTGGGAATTCATTCCGGGTCCGGGTGGCAGCCGTGATGTACTGGCAGAGGATAAAGGCTCGAATCCGGGCTTTGCCGTGATTCCGGGCGTGCACTCGATTCTGACCCCCTACGATCCGCTGGAATTTTCCTCATCAGGCCTGCATGTCGGCGACAGCATTACGCTGGGTGCGGGTTCCGGTTTGCCCGCCGGTCAGTACACCCTGCTGCCCGCGCATTACGCCCTGCTGCCCAATGCCTGGTGGATACAGGCGGAAAGCGGCACCCGCGATTTTGTGCCGGGTCAGTCGTATCAGCGGCTCGACGGTGCCACCGTGGTGGCCGGTCGTTATCAACTGGCCGACACTGGGCTGGGCGCGTCACGCTGGGCGGGCTTTGCCGTACAACCCGGTCGCAATGCCCGTGCCTATTCGGAATTTCATGACTATTCGGCCAACCGGTTCTTCTCCGCTCAGGCCCAGGCCGGTTCAACCCCGGTGCCCCGGCTGCCGGTGGATGCCGGTCGCCTGACCGTCACCGCAGGCCGCGAACTGACGCTGGAAGCGCAAGTCATGGCCCTGGCACCCGACGGTGGCCGGGGCGGCGACATGGACATCAGCGCCGAACACCTGGCCATCGTCGGTCGGCGTGAAGTAACCGGTGCTGGCAAAAGCGGTACGACTGCGGGACGAGTCACCTTGCAGGCCGATGAACTCAACCGGCTGGGCGTGGCCAGCCTGGTGCTGGGCGGCTGGCGCAGTTCAGGGACAAACGGCGAGCAACTGACGGTGACGGCGCGGACGGTCGAACTGGCCAATGGAGCCACCCTGACCGGCCATGAACTGATACTGGCGGCCCGCCATGCCGTCACCCTCGCCGCCGATACCGCGCTGGTCAGCACCGGTTCGGCCAGCGGAAGCGTGCAGCCACTTACCCTGACCCACACCGGCAAGGGCACGGACGATGGCGTATTGGTGCGGGTGGCGGATTCGCCGCAGCGGGCTGTCATCAGGCCGCAAGCCCCCGGCCAACAGGGCATACTCACCGTGGCACCGGGGGCGAGGCTGGCGGCTGACGGTTCGATTCTGCTGGATGCCAGCCGCGATACCCGTTATCAGGGGCATATCGAACTGCCGCAGGGTGCGCTGGCCCTCGCTGCCCGCACCATCACCATCGGCCAGGCCACGGCGGATACGCCTGGACTGGTCATCTCGCCCGAACAACTGGCAGTCAATGAGCTGGTGCTGAACAGCGCCGGCGGTATCCGCTTCAACGCGGCCACCCGGCTCGTCAACCAGACGCTCACCCTCGATACCCCGTTAATTCAGGGGCCGGACGACGCAGCGGCAGCGGTCAATCTGCAAGCCGGGACGTTGCGCTGGTTCAATAGCCGGACGGGATCGGTTGTCACGACCGGCGTCACGCCCCCCCCCCCAAACCCCCAACCCCTCTCCCGAGTACGGGAGAGGGGGGCCAGGACACCATTATTCTGAGCGGAGAAACCGTGGAACTGGGAACCGGCAATCGCCGCATTGAGGGATTCGCTCAGGCCCGTATTCAGGCGGCTAGTGCCTTGCTGGCGGGCGATTCGACCCAGCCGGTCACCGGTACCCTGGCCTTGGGCGGCGATCTCACCCTGGAAGCCCCGCGCTTTGCCGGTTACAACGGCGGCAGTCTGCTGGTCGATGCCGGTCGCCTGACGCTGGCCGCACCGGCGGCTACCGCGCCCGGCACCAATGCAACCACCGGTCTCGGGGTCGGCTGGACGCTGGTGGGTGATGCCATCGGGGGTGTGGGCCATTTCGATCTGCCGGCGGGGTTCATCCGTCTGGAAGCCCGGCAGGGCGATCTGCAACTGGAGGCCGGCAGTCGGCTGGATGTCTCCGCCCGTACCCTGAACTTTGGCGCGACCACCCAAACCTCACCGGCGGGTTCCATAGCCCTCACCGCCACCCACGGCTCTGTGATACTGGCGGAAGGCAGCCATCTTGATTTGTCCGGCGGTGAGACGGTGGGCGAACTGGCCGTTTCCAGCCCGCAAGGGGCGTTCCTCTGGAACGGCACGGTGACGGCTGCAACGGCGACCGCGACGACCACGCCCGGCTTCCGGGCCGATGTCGCCGCCTGGAATCAGACACCGGACACCACGCAAGAACTGGCCAGCCTGGCGCAACGGCTGAATCAGGCCGGATTCCGCGACACGGTGGATTTAAGGCTGCGGCAGGGTTCCATCGTCCTGCCACAAGCCGCCACCCTCACGGCCCATCAACTCCATCTGCAAGCCGATCAGGGGTCTGTTGACATTGAAGGCCGCATCGATGCCTCCGGTGCCGAAGGCGGACGCATCGAGGTACGCGGTTCCCGTGGCATGACACTCGGGGCACAGGCACTGCTGGATGCCCATGCCAGCACCGGCAGCGGTGGTCGGGTGCTACTGGATGCCGTCGATGGCAGCCTGGAAAACCCGCACAGCGGTCGTCTGGTGCTGGCCGCCGGTTCGCGGATTGATGTCTCCGGTGCCACGGCAGACAGCGGCGGTCAGGTGCGCTTCCGTATCGCCCGCGATGAAGCCAGCGGCCAACTGGCGATCAGTCCGCTGGCAACCCGCATCAGCGGCAGCACCCGCACGGTACTCGAAGCCACCCGCGTTTATACCGGTGTCGCCCGGATTGATGCCGACACCATTGCCGCCCTCCAGACCGATACCGCCGGTTTCATGGCCAAAGCCGTACTGCCGGACAATCCGTCGGGAACCGTTCTGCACCTGCAACCGGGTATCGACCTGCGCAATAGCGGCGACATGCAGCTCACCAGCCGCTGGGATTTCATGAGTCCGCTGTGGCGTTATGGCGGCGAACCGGGCAGTTTGCATCTGGCGGCGGGCGGGCAACTCGACATTCAGGCCAGCCTGACCGATGGCTTTGCCACCACCGCCCTGCCGGATCCGCTCGGCATGATTCTGCCGGATATGCCGGTTGCGCTTCAGTTCCGCGATGTCATGCAGCCGGGGGATTCCTGGAGTTACGCGCTCAAGGTCGGCGGTGATGTGTGGCTCTCACCCTATTTTCAGCCCGATTCGGCAGCGTCGGGCCGTCAGCAGGTGATGGTCAGAACGGGCACCGGCACTATTCGCCTCAATGCCGACGGTGCCATTCGTTTCCTGAAGGATGGGCGCAATCCGCGTCTGGCCGCAGCGGTCTACACGGCGGGCAGCCCGGCCCCCTACACCTGGGGCGATTTGCTGCTGGGCCATATTCCCGGCATTGCAGCACCGGGGGCCGATGAAGACCTGGCCCAGTATCTGGGGCAACTCGATCCGGCACGCATGGCAACACTGCTACGTAACGGTTATTTCAATGAATACCAGTCGGCCTGGCAGTTCGTGGCGGAGTACCCGACCGGCGGCGGTGACGTGCAGCTCAGGGCCTTGGGCGACATTCAGGGCATACAGACCGGGCAGTTGACCAGCGATTGGCTGGTGCGTACCGGAACCTGGCGTGACGATTCTGCCGATGCCGGCAGAATGCCTACGGCCTGGGGGCTCAACCTCAGCGGCAGCACTGCCGGTGCCGCCATTGCCACGACCGATGCAGACGGTAATCCGGTACTGGTCAATGTCAGGGGCAACCGTTATTTCAACCAGAATATCGGGGCGCTGGGCGGGGGTTCGGTCACGGTGAAAGCAGGCGGAAATGTGGTCGATCTCTCGGTGATGGTACCGAGTACCGGCAAGCCGCTGGGACTTTTGACCACGCCGAATCTGGGCGGAAAACCCGATCTCACCCCGTATGCCGGTCTCGATACCCAATGGCTGGCCAATGGTACCGCAGTGGCCGGTGGCGGTTCCTTCCGCGTCACGGCGGGCGGCAACATTCAGGGCGGCGAATTTTACGCCGACCGGGGCACCGGCACCCTGACCGCCGGGGACAGTATCCTGCCGGGACGGGGCGGTCTTGCCACCATCGCCCTGTTGGGCGATGCCCGCTTTGATCTCACGGCCCGCAAGGATCTGCATTTTGGCACGGCGCTCAATCCCACCCTGTTGCCGCAACGGGAGATTCCCGATCAGGCCACCGGCCAGACCGCTGATTTCATTACCTATACCGATGCCAGTGCCCTGCACCTGCAGAGTACCGGTGGTTCGCTGTGGCTCCAGAGTGGTCTGTCGGCCTGGAAAGCCATCAAGCAATACACGCTCAATGAGGAAAATGAATTCAATCTGGCACT
>CAIVXW010000019.1 GCA_903910005.1 uncultured Methylococcaceae bacterium | reverse complement strand
TCCATTTATCTCCGGAGAAATCCATCATGAGTCAGGTCGCCCTGCATCTTTATCGCAAACTGCACGAAGCCCGAAACGACGAGGCCCGCTCCGACGCCATCGTCGAGGCCTTCAGCGAACTGGAAGAACGCTTTCCCGGACTCAAGGACACGGCTACCCGCCAGCATCTCAGCGAAACCGAACTCCGGTTACAGAAGGAAATCGAGGGGGTTCGGCTGGAAATCAAACAGGTCGAAGCGAGTCTGCACATGGAAATCAAACAGGTCGAGGGGAACCTGCACAAGGAGATCAAACAGGTCGAAGGGAGTCTGCGGAAGGAAATTGAGCAGGTTCGGCTGGAAATCAAACAGGTCGAAGCGAGTCTACGCAAGGAAATCGAGCAGGTTCGGCTGGAGATCAAACAGGTCGAGGGGAATCTGCAGAAGGAAATCGAGGGGGTTCGGCTAGAGATCAAACAGGTCGAGGGGAGTCTGCGGAAAGAAATCGAGCAGGTTCGGCTGGAGATCGAAAAAACCCGCACTGACATGAAACGGATTGAACTGGAAATGGCCAGGGCCATGCACCGGCAAACCTTGTGGGTGGTCGGCTCCATCGGCACCCTCATCACCGTGATCCGTCTGCTGGACTGGTTTCTGGCCCATGGCGCACATTGAGAGCCTTCAATGACGGTTGGTTGCCAGTCCAGGGAGTCCAGGGCGACTACTGATGCAATCTGGCAGAACTCGCTCCCTGCCGCACCGGCCGGATATTCAAACTCAGCCAGCCCCCCCTGAACAGGCCGGTTCAGGCCGGGTAAAAACGACGTCTGTCAATGCCTGCCAGCAGAATCAAGCCGAACTGCCCATCATGCCGACAGTGCCGGAAATGGGAGCAAGGTTACCAAAAAACTGCTTGGCGCAACGCTCCCAGGTGAATTTGAGGGCGAACTGCCTGCAATCGTCCGGATCAAGTTGCAGTGCCTCGGTAGCAGCCTCGCTCAGATCATGGCTGAGGCGAGCGACTTTGGGATCGGTCAGTACATCACGCGGACCCTGCACCGGATAGGCAGCTACCGGTACGCCACAGGCCAGTGCCTCCAGCACCACCAGACCAAAGGTGTCGGTGCGGCTGGGAAATACGAAAACATCGGAGGCGGCAATATAGGAGGCCAGTTCTGCCCCGGTTTTATACCCTACAAATCGAACTCCGGGGTATTTCTGCTCCAGCAGGATGCGCTGCGGGCCATCCCCCACGACATATTTCGTGCCGGGTAAATCCGCAGCCAGGAAATCTTCTATGCTTTTTTCGACAGCGACCCGTCCGGCATACAGAAAAACTGGCCGAACATCCTGAATGAATGTTTTGGGACCGGGACGAAAGGTTTCCGTGTCGACGCCACGCGACCACAACACCATATTCTGGAACCCCCGTCCGGCCAATTCCTCCATCAGCGACGGGGTGGCCACCATCACCCGGTGACTGTCACCGTGAAACCAGCGCAGCAGTGAATAACTCCAGGCCAGAGGAACCCTGAACCGCATGTTGACGTACTCGGGAAACCGGGTATGGAACGAGGTGGTATACGGCAGTTTGCGCTTGCGACAGTAGGTGCGGGCTCCCAGTCCCAGGGGACCTTCGGTGGCGATGTGCATGGCTTCCGGCCGAAACTCATCCAGCAGGCGGGACAGGCGTCTGCCGCAGCCCATGGCCAGACGGATTTCGGGATAAGTCGGGCAAGGCCAGGTGTTGAACCGGTCAGGCGTGATGGTTTCCACGTCATGGCCTGATTCACGCAAAATGTGGCAGGTTTTGGAAAGGGTCGTCACGACACCGTTGATTTGCGGCCTCCAGGCGTCGCTGACCAGTGCTAACCTCAAAATTCAAACTCCTGAAATAGGGGATGGGGAAACGAAGCAGGTGCCGACAACAGCGGACGGATCGCCGAACCTGACTGACCTCTGCAAGCACGACCGGTGAGGCGTGCAATCCGGTGAATCCGGCAGTTTGCGGCAACATCCGGAGCTGAAGAATAACCGGAATGCAAACGTCCAAGCATAGCCTTGATGTGTGACGTTACTGTGATCGAAGCCCCCCGTTTGCTTAAAGGGACTTGGTCAAAATAACACGATTGCGGCTTTCGAAAAAGCTGTACGTGCAGGAATCCATGATGCTTTTGACCAGATGAATGCCCAGCCCTCCGATCATCCTCTCTTCAAGGGGAACCTCAAGGTTGGGGGTGGCATGTTGCCACGGATTGAAGGGAACACCGTCATCTGCGACCGTTATGTTGAGGTTATCGGGACTGGCCTGCAGCATGAGTTCTATCTGGCCGGGCGGGCGATCCGGATAGCCGTAATCCATGATGTTGACCAGCAGTTCCTCCAGTGCCAGCTCAATTTGCAAACAGACCGCCTCTGGCCAACCGGCTTCGCAGCCAAACGAGTGAATGGCTTCCGCTACTTCAGGTAATCGGGTTCTTTGAGCAGGAAACAGCAGATGCAGGGGCTTCATGTGGTCGGGATCAATTGTATCCGCATGGATAAATCCGCTGCCATCAGGTGTTTGGTAAGGGCTCCAACGGAAATGTAATCGACGCCCGTCAGGGCCAGTTCACGCAGATTGTCCAGATTTACATTGCCCGAGGCCTCCAGCTCTACCGTGCCATCAGCCAGCATCACCGCCTGCTTGACCTGTTCCAGCCCAAAATTGTCCAGCAGGATTCGGTCAGGTTTGGCAGCCAGGGCTTCCTGCAGTTGGTCGAGCGTTTCCACCTCGACTTCAACGGGTAACTGTTTGGGCAGGGAGCGGGCACTGGCAACGGCCTGCCGAATCGAACCCGCCGCCATGATGTGATTTTCCTTGATCAGGATGCCATCGTATAAGCCGATGCGGTGATTGCAGCATCCGCCACAACGGACGGCGTACTTTTGGGCCTGTCTAAGGCCGGGGATGGTTTTGCGGGTATCCAGAATTTTGGCGGCGGTTCCTTCCACGGCTTGAGCATATCGCCTGGATACGGTAGCCGTTCCGGACAGGGTTTGCAGAAGGTTCAGGGCAGTGCGCTCTCCGGTGAGCAGCGAACGGGCTAAACCCTGCAGTGTACACAGTGGCTGACCGGCAGCAACCCGGTCACCATCGGCGTGATACCACTGTATGGCCACGGTCACATCCAGACTGGCAAATACGGCATCGAACCATTCGCTACCGCACAACACCAGTTCGTCGCGGGTGATGACGCTGGCTTTGGCCCAGGTATCTTCCGGAATGATTTCAGCCGTCCAGTCGCATTCGCCCCTGTCTTCAGCCAGAAATCGCCCTATTTGTTCAGGTGAAGGGTGCATGGACAGTATTACTCCGAAGGAGGCGGCATGACGTCAAGTTGCCTGACCTTCAGGGCATAGGCCTGACGTTCAGCCGCAGTCAGTGGTACCAGACCCAGGGCACTCAGATAACCCTTGTCACCCCAGGTTTTTTCGTGGGTCAATTCGGCCAGAAAGGCTTTGAGCCCCGGTATTACCCCAACCTGCATGGCCTTGACGTAAAGATGGAGCGGACGAACCAGCGGGTAGGTTTGGTTGGCCAGGGTAGAGGCCTCCGGCTTGACACCGTCAAGTGGAATGGCCGCGACTTTCTTGCCATTATCGAGATACAGTTTGTAATCGACGATGGCGAGTTTCCAGGGGGCCGACAGCAATTCGGCCAAAATCCCCGCGTCATGTTCATGATATTCCTGATAAACCCCATCCTCCCTCAGTCGCCGACAGGTTCTCAGGACAGCAGCCGGGGTGGTATCCGGCTGGCAGGTCGGGGAGCGGGTCACGATATCAAGCAGTGCCTCACTGCTACCGGACAAAAGGGGAGGCCCCAGTACGCCGATCCTGCGATCCGGCAAGGCCGGATTGATTTGCTGCCAGTTTTGCGTGACATTGGGGGTGGAGCCGGTTTGAGCGGCCAGGGCAGTTCCCAGATCGTGACGGCTCAGGGGCGGGGCTGCATTCGCTCCGGCCTGAACCAGCACCAGCGCGTCGTAACCAATCCTGACCTCAACCACCCGGTCTACCCCGTGGGCCAGACAGGAGTCGAATGCCTTTTTTTTGAGTGCGTCGGCAATAATGAGCATGTCCGGTGAGTCATTGCCATTGCCCTCACAAAACAGGGTAATACCCCCCCGGGTTCCGGTGGCCTCAAGCCGGGGAAGCTGTTTCAGTTTTCCGGCTTTCAGCAGACGGCTACCAACCAACTGGAGGGCAGGAATGCTGCCGGAGGCTCCCACCGCGTGGATGTATTGCCTGGAAAATTCAGCCCGTACGGGTGACATCAGCAGAAGACCGGACAGCAGGGTTAGTGCTTTCAATGTGTTGAATGTCGCCATGTGCTTGAATCAGGTTAATCGCGGAATAACGTCCGTTCGGGATAAGGGGCGGGGTGGATGGCTGGTGAAGGGTGAATGGTGAATGGGGGATGGTGAATGGTGAATGGGGGGTATGCGGCACTCACTCGCCCCTCGCCCCTCGTCCCTAGTCCCTAGTCCCTCGCCCCTAGTCCCTCGCCCCTCGTCCCTCGCCACTCGTCCCTCGCCACTCGCTACTCGCCACTCGCTCTGCCCTGAACCCGAACGGACGTTGACTACAGTCAGAGTCGGTATCTGGCGATCAATCGCCCATCCAGACCAGTTCTACCCGACGGTTTTTCTCGCGTCCTGCTTCAGAATCGTTATCAGCGATCGGGTAATCCTCGCCATAGCCCTTGGGATAGAGCCGGTTGGCCAGACCCTTCGCCTTCAGGTAACGGGCCACTGATTCAGAGC
>CAIVXW010000018.1 GCA_903910005.1 uncultured Methylococcaceae bacterium | reverse complement strand
GGCTTCAGCCGAACATAAGCCTTTTTCCAGTCAGGACGCTTGCCAAAGGACTGGCCAAACCGCTTGACCTTTCCTGCAACATTGACAACGTTCACGGCGGCGACTTCCACACCGAAGGCTAGCTCGACGGCCTTGCGGATTTGTATTTTATCCGCCGACTTTCTGACCCTGAAAATATGCACTTCCCCTTCTCCCTTGATGGTGCTTGACTTTTCCGTCAGCAGGGGTTCCTGTATCAATTCCATCAGTTGATAGTCGCTCATGCCAGTCCTGCCTCCAGGTGCTTGGCCGCACCCGGTGTAATCAATACGGTATCACTGTGAACCAGTTTAACGGGATTCAATCCCGTCACGCCACAGACATCAAAGCCGGGAATATTTCTCGCCGCCAACACCAGATTGAGTTCCGGTTTGTCCGTTATCAATAGTCCCTGGGAGACACCGAGGGCCGTCAAACTGGCAACCAGTTCACGGGTTTTGGGTTCAGTGGGTACCAACCCGTCTACCAGACGCAAACGCCCCTGTCTCAGCAATTCAGAGAAAATTGAGCGCATGGCGGCCCGATACATTTTTTTGTTCAGTTTCTGCCCGTAGGAGCGCGGCTTGGCCGCAAACGTAACACCACCGGTTCTCCATAACGGCCCACGGGTTGTGCCCGCTCTTGCCCGGCCTGACCCTTTTTGTTTCCAGGGCTTGGCACCACCGCCACTGACTTCGGAACGTGTCTTTTGCGCCTTGGTACCGGCCCGTCCGGCTGCCATATAACCAACAACCAGTTGGTGTACCAGGCTTTCATTGAAGTTTTGACCAAACACGGTATCCGCCACCTCCAGGGGCATCACCGCATCATTTGCTGAGGGAATCTGCATCACTCGTTACCCTTGTTTTTTTTCTTGACAGCCGGTTTGACTATCACGTCTGAATTTTTATGACCCGGAATGGCTCCAGCAATGAACAGCAATGATTTTTCCTCATTGATGGAATGTATTTTCAGATTCTGAACAGTGACATTCTCATTGCCCATGTGCCCTGCCATTTTTTTGCCCTTGAAAACACGCCCGGGGCTTTGATTCTGGCCGATTGAACCCGGTGCGCGATGCGACAGCGAGTTACCGTGCGTGGCGTCCTGGGTTCTGAAGTTATACCGTTTGATAACCCCGGCAAACCCTTTACCAATACTGACACCGCGTACGTCGACAAATTGTCCGGCTGCAAACAGATCCAGACCCAGTTCATTGCCTACGGCATAGTCGGTCTTATCAGTATCTTCCAGCCTGAATTCCCACAGACCGCGCCCGGCTTCGACCGCCGCCTTGCCAAAATGGCCCACTTCCGGCCGGGTCATTCTGGAGCGTTTTTTCTCGCCCGTCGTGACCTGCACGGCCCTGTAACCGTCAGTCTCCAGATTTTTTACCTGGACTATTCTGTTCGGCTCTATTTGTACGACAGATACCGGCACCGCCACTCCATCATCCGAATAGATGCGCGTCATACCGCATTTGCGCCCCACCAAACCCAACGACATATTTTTGTCCTCTCAACGTTATGTATCAATTCAACTTGATCTGAACATCGACACCGGCTGCCAGATCCAGCTTCATCAATGCATCGACGGTCTTGTCTGTCGGCTCAATGATGTCCATCAGACGCTTGTGCGTTCTCAGTTCGTATTGATCACGGGCATCTTTGTTGACGTGTGGCGAAATCAGTACCGTAAACCGTTCCTTTTTGGTGGGTAACGGAATCGGGCCCAATACCTGGGCACCGGTACGCTTGGCTGTTTCCACTATCTCGCTGGCTGACTGATCAATCAAACGATGATCGAAAGCCTTGAGTCGAATTCTGATTCTTTGTTTCTGCACGGTATTACTCCAGTATCTTGCTCACTACGCCAGCACCCACGGTTCTGCCGCCTTCGCGTACTGCAAAGCGCAAACCTTCTTCCATGGCGATGGGGGCTATCAGTTTTACGGTAATTTTGATGTTATCTCCGGGCATAACCATTTCAATGCCTTCAGGCAATTCGGCTGCACCGGTTACATCGGTCGTTCTGAAGTAGAACTGGGGTCTGTAGCCATTGAAGAAGGGAGTATGACGCCCACCTTCATCCTTTGACAGGACGTAAATTTCTGCTTCAAAATGCGTGTGTGGCGTAATTGTATTCATTGCTGCCAGTACCTGGCCGCGTTCCACATCCTCACGCTTGGTGCCGCGCAACAAAACCCCTACGTTGTCACCGGCAACACCTTCATCCAGCAATTTGCGGAACATTTCCACGCCGGTGCAGGTAGTTTTGGTTGTTGCACGAATACCCACGATGGAGACTTCATCACCGACCCGAACCTTGCCGCGCTCAATCCTGCCGGTTACGACAGTACCGCGACCGGAGATGGAGAATACGTCTTCAATCGGCATCAGAAATGGTCTTTCGATGTCGCGCTGTGGCTCGGGAATATAGGTATCCAGCGCGTCCACCAGTTTCATGATGGCCGGTACACCAATATCGGATGCATCACCTTCCAGTGCCTTCAGGGCAGAACCTATGACTATCGGCGTATCGTCACCGGGAAAATCATACTTGGAAAGCAATTCACGAATTTCCATTTCCACCAGTTCGATCAATTCGGCATCATCCACCATATCGGCCTTGTTCAGAAAGACCACGATGTAGGGCACCCCTACCTGACGAGCCAACAGGATATGTTCACGAGTTTGCGGCATGGGGCCGTCGGCGGCAGAACACACCAGAATGGCACCGTCCATCTGGGCCGCACCGGTGATCATGTTTTTGACATAATCAGCATGACCCGGGCAATCCACATGGGCATAATGCCGGGTGGGTGACTCATACTCCACGTGGGCCGTCGCGATGGTAATTCCGCGTGCCCGCTCCTCCGGTGCGGCGTCGATTTGATCATACGCCCTGAATTCGCCACCAAAACGCTCTGCACCGACCTTGGTCAGGGCCGCTGTCAGAGTGGTTTTACCATGGTCTACGTGACCGATGGTACCCACATTGACATGTGGCTTGGTGCGAGTAAATTTTTCTTTTGACACGAGCTAAAGTCCTCTTTGATATGACTTATTTAACACTAACCTACTGAGGCTTTTTTAATGATAGCCTCCGCCACATTGGCGGGTGCTTCCTGATATTTCCTGAATTCCATCGAATAGGTGGCGCGACCCTGAGACAAGGATCTCAGCGTGGTCGAGTAACCGAACATTTCTGCCAGAGGGACTTCTGATTTCAGAATCTTGACACCCGCATTATCATCCATGCCGAGTATGATTCCGCGTCGGCGGTTCAGATCTCCGACGACATCACCCATGTAATCCTCGGGTGTTTCCACTTCCACTGCCATAATCGGCTCAAGTAACGCGGGAGAGGCCTTGCGGGCACCTTCCCTGAAACACATCGAACCGGCAATTTTGAAAGCCATTTCGCTGGAATCCACATCGTGATACGAACCGTCGAATAAGGTTACCCGCACATCCACCATGGGATAACCGGCCAGCACACCATTCTGAAGTTGTTCCTGTATACCCTTGTCAACGGCAGGAATGTACTCACGGGGAACCACACCACCCACAATTCCGTTAACGAATTCATACCCGCCCGTTTCCAGCGGTTCAATCCGGAGCCATACATGCCCATACTGGCCACGCCCTCCGGTCTGCCGAATATATTTTCCTTCCTGCTCGACCGATTTTTTCAGGGTTTCGCGATACGCCACCTGGGGTGCCCCTACACTGGCATCTACCTTGAATTCGCGCTTCATCCTGTCCACGATGATTTCGAGATGAAGTTCTCCCATGCCCGATATGATGATCTGCCCCGACTCTTCATCGGTACGCACCCGGAATGAGGGATCTTCCTGGGCAAGCCGCTGCAGGGCGAATCCCATCCGTTCCTGATCGCTTTTGGTTCTGGGTTCCACCGCTACCGAGATGACCGGTTCAGGGAATTCCATGCGTTCCAGAATGACGGGATGCTCAATCGAAGACAGCGTGGTACCGGTTACGATATCCTTGAGGCCCACACAGGCAGCAATATCGCCAGCCCGGATTTCCTTGATGTCCTCCCGGGCATTGGCGTGCATTCTGAGGAGACGACCAATTCGTTCCTTGTTGCCTGACTGGGAGTTTATTACGCTGTCGCCGGAGTTCAATACTCCGGAATACACCCTGACAAAGGTCAGCGTGCCAACGAAAGAATCCGTCATGATCTTGAACGCCAGTGCCGCAAACGGCTCATCATCTGCGGAGCGTCGCTCCACTACCGCGCCCTGATCGGCGTCGGTTCCCTTGATGGCTGGCACGTCAAGCGGCGAGGGCAAGTAATCGACCACCGCATCCAGCATGGCCTGCACACCCTTGTTCTTGAAGGCAGAGCCGCACAACATGGGTATGATTTCCAGGCCGATGGTTCGCTTGCGCAGG
>CAIVXW010000017.1 GCA_903910005.1 uncultured Methylococcaceae bacterium | reverse complement strand
CCCGGGCGTCACTACCGCCCTCAAACGGATTCTCCAGACGAATGGTTGTGGCGGTCAGGGTGGATGTCTCGGTGGCAGGGGCGTATCCCAGCAAGGCATTCGCCCGCAGAATCACATTTTGCAGTGCCAGATTTACTCCCGGATAAAAGTCCAGGCTACCGCGACTGTTCAGGGTCAGGTTATCGACCCTGAAGTTTTTCAATGCTTCAGGCGACAGCACCAACCCCCCGGGGGTGCTGCCGACTGCCGGTTGACCCAGACCGATCCGGCCTGCACCAAGCACCAGGGAGCCTCCTTCCATTTCAAGGGTGCCCTTGAGTTCGGTATCCCCGGTGGAATCCAGAATCAGGGTTTTAGCCGCCAGGGTGGCCCCCGCATCAAGCCGAATCGAACCGGTATCCCCGACGACGGCCTCACGTTCCAGCCGGATTTCGTCACCGGATGACACCTGCAGGAAGGCACTGTCACCCTGGGTGCGATACGTGGGTGAATTGCCTGCAACCGGCGTGCTGCCGGTCGAGGCATCAACCTGGATGATCGAACCCGGCAGCAGGCGGATGTCATCCCGGGCCGTCAAAATGAATTCCTGACCGGATAACCGGGCGTCTTCGCCCAGCAGCACCCGGGAGGCGCGGGCATCGAACCGGGTGGCTGTGCCGGATTGCTCACGGGTACCGCCCAGGGCGATACTGGCGATTCCCAGACGGTTGAGGTCATCGGCCTGAATGTTGACATAGCCCTCAACCGGATTGTTGAGCTGGCTGGCTGCAATGATGGCCAGATTGCTGGTCTCAATGTCGAGCCGTCCGCCTTGTCCATTCTGCCCGGGATTGGCCCGCAGGATGCCCTGCAGGGACAGGTCAGTGCCGGCCGAGAAGCGGATGCTGCCGGCATCCTGTGGCAACAGTGGCACGGCACGCTCCAACTGGGCAGCGCGATCTGTGAAGAAGCTGTTGGCGTATGAATCGGTATATTCTGCCAGGGTACGGACAGTGGACCCGCTCTGCAGCAGGAATCCGCTCCAGCGGGCCGCACGGTAATCGGTACCGGCGGTTTTGCGATAACCAGCCACCAGGGGATCACTGCCCAACAGGTGCTGATTCTGGCTTGGTTGCATATCGAGGGTACCCGGCATGGCCGTGACCAGGAAAGCTCCGGGCAACAGGGCGTACTGGGGTGGTAACAAGGTGTAAGTGCCAGCCTTGAGTTCAGTGTTGCCCGAGAGATAAAGCTGATCGCCCATGGCCAGACCGGAGCCGGGGTATTCCAGCGGATCGTACGGTGCGTAACCGCTGCTGAACCCCGGAAGGATGGCGTATTTTTCCGGCCCGGAACCGGGACGATCCAGAACATTCACCGAACCACCCGGGCCGGGTATGAACTCCGAAGCGTATAAATCACCGCCACCGGAAGTATCCAGCACGGCCCCGCGCTCAATTTGAACGCTCTGGGCGGTCAGGCTCAGACTTTTCACCGGCGGAGCCAGTGAATCGGCCTGGGGTTGCGGCGCGTAAACCAGGTTTTGTCCGGTTAGCGGGTAGACCCAATCCAGCCCACCCTGGGTACGACCAAACGGCACCACGACAGATTGCAATGAATTGGAGGTCACGCTACCCGGAGCCAGCCACAGGGTGCGGGTGGCTTGCAGGTCAAGGTGGCCCTGCGGGGCTTTGACGACCCCTTCCTGCAGGATATTGGCGGCTTGCAGGGTCAGTGTACCGCCCGCTGACAACACCGTGGCCGCAGGTTGCTGTCCGGATGACGTGATCCGCAGGATGGCATCAGGGTTGTCATCAATGGCGATGCGGAAGTCTGACAGGGTGGAAGGATAGAGCTGGCTGGCCTGTATGCCCAGATGACCGGCTGTCAGGAATTGACCCTGGTAGTCCCGTTGCAGGGGATTGCTGCGTACACCAATGACCCGCAAATCAGCGTCGCTGGTCAGGTGGGTGTCGCCTACCCCGCCCAGAACCGAGAGGCCAAACAGGTCAAGCTGATTGGCCGTGACTGTCAGGGTGCCGTCGCCACCGGTCGCCCGGGTAGCGATGGACGGACGCAAACTGGCACTGTCATCGCTGCGGGTTTCCTGCCCGCCCAGAGCCAGATAAGCGGCCGAGAAATCGGCATTGCCCACACCGTCAACCGCCAGCAGATTGGGGGCGTCCAGTACCAGACTGCCCGGCAGGGTCAAGGTCACGTCGCCGCGCCACTGTATCCGGTCAGGGGTTTTGAGCACAAGGTCAGATACCCCGCCCTGGATCAGGGCGGCATCGGCCACTTCGACCCGACCATAATAATCGGCAGGCAAGGCATCGCCGGATTTCAAGGCTGCAAGATCAGGCAGGGTAAGTCCGGACTCCACCAATTCAATGGTGGAAGGGTATGCAGTAGCCGTCGGAAACGGCGTCTGGCCGGGAGCCAGTTCGGGCGGTTCGGAACGGGTGCGGGGATCCAGTTCCACCACCAGGCGTCCACCGGACGCACCGCCACCCTCGCCCCCGGCGGCCCTGATCCGTCCCTGCAACACCACACCTTCAGCCGCCTTGAGCGTGATTTCTCCGCCGTCGGACGGTACCCGTGTAGTAACCGGTCGGGCAACGCCCTGTGCATCCTGCAGCAGCAAATCCAGTTCAGCCGATGTG
>CAIVXW010000016.1 GCA_903910005.1 uncultured Methylococcaceae bacterium | reverse complement strand
GCTGGTCGTTGATGAAAGCCACGTCACCCTTCCGCAGCTGGGCGGCATGTACCGGGGGGATCGCTCACGCAAGGAAACACTGGTTGATTACGGCTTTCGCCTGCCTTCGGCACTGGATAATCGCCCGCTCACCTTTGAGGAGCTGGAAGCACGTGCGCCGCAGCGAATTTATATCTCCGCAACCCCGGGGCCGTACGAACTCAAATGCTCGGGAAACGTTGTGGAACAGGTGGTCAGACCAACCGGACTGGTCGATCCCCGGGTGGAAATCCGCCCCGCCCTGAGCCAGGTGAGTGATTTGCTGTCGGAAATCAGACAGTGCGTCCGCCAGAATGAGCGGGTGCTGGTTACCACCCTGACCAAACGCATGGCCGAAGACCTGACCGAATACCTGCTTGAACACGATATTGCGGTTCGCTACCTGCATTCCGATATTGAAACGGTAGAGCGGGTGACCATTATCCAGGACTTGCGGGCCGGAAAATTTGATGTACTGGTTGGCATCAACCTGCTGCGGGAAGGACTGGATTTGCCGGAGGTTTCGCTGGTAGCAATTCTGGATGCCGACAAGGAAGGTTTTTTGCGCTCCACCGTTTCCCTGATACAAACCATTGGCCGTGCGGCCCGCAATCTCAACGGCAAAGCCATTCTGTATGCTGACAGGATGACCGGTTCAATTGAGCGGGCGGTCGAAGAAACCGAACGACGCCGGGCCAAACAACGGGCCCACAATGAAAGGATGGGGATAAAGCCCCGGGGTATCAGCAAACAGATCACCGACATTCTGGAACTGCCGGTACCTGGCTCGCTCAAACCGGGCCGCAACCGGCAGAAACTGGCCAAAGTGGCGGAAACAGGCCCGGACTATGCCAGCAAGACCGGCGAGGAACTGGACGCCGAAATCAGGCGACTGGAAGACACCATGCACACCCATGCCGCCAACCTGGAGTTTGAGGAAGCGGCCCGCCTGCGCGACGCCATTCTGGCACTCCGATCCCAGAAGAATCAGGAAGCATCGCCGGATCAGTCATAACAGGTCTTACCGGCGCAAACGCGACTTACGGATGAGGTTTTTTCTGCCCCGGCCTGGCACAACAAGGGCTTCGTCGGGTAAGCCATCACAACCATAAAACTGGAGGATTCCACATGCAAAACAACCATTTCAGGCCTTTCATCATTCTGCTGGCACTGCTGGGTACCAGCCCCCTGGCTCAGGCTTATGGCACCAGTCACCACGGCGGTACCATTCTCGATTGTACTCCCCCGCTGTTCTTCGATGAATCACCCGCTCGGGACGCGCAGGTGGGTTCCATCCGCGATTTTTCATTCACGGCTTCCGACAATACCGACGCCGACACGGTCAAGGTGTGGGCCAACAACCAGCCGTTAACGGTTGCAATCACCGAACTGCGTAGTGGTCGGCTGGCAGTCCAGGGTAGCCTGCCGGAAACGGTCACCCAAGGCAAGGTCTGGTTCAAGGTGACGGGGGTCAGCAAGGATGGCTGTGACCAGTTGCACAACTGGAATGCCTACGTGGATCAGGGCCGTTGAGCATAAGGATTTTGGGCGAAGGTATTGTATAATCCGCCCCATTTTTTACCCGGCTCCATCGGCACTAAAACAACAGAGGACAGAATGGCAAGCTACAGTACCAGTGATTTCAAAGGCGGTCTGAAAGTAATGATCGACAACGAACCTTGTTCGATCCTGGAAAACGAATTCGTCAAACCTGGCAAGGGCCAGGCCTTCAATCGGGTCAGACTCCGTTTTCTCAGAACCGGTCGGGTTCTGGAGCGAACCTTCAAATCAGGCGAAACGCTGGAAGCCGCCGATGTGGTTGATATGGAAATGCAATACCTCTACAACGACGGCGAGGTCTGGCATTTCATGCAGTCAGACAGTTTTGAGCAATATGTGGCGGATGCCAATGCCCTGGGTGATTGTAAAAAATGGCTGAAGGAACAGGACATCTGCATGGTGACCCTGTTCAATAATTCGCCCATTGCCGTCTCTCCGCCCAATTTTGTCGAACTGGTCATTACCGAGACCGATCCGGGCGTGCGCGGTGATACCTCCGGTGGCGGCGGCAAGCCAGCCACCCTGGAGACCGGCGCGGTCGTTCGGGTTCCCCTCTTCATTCAGACCGGCGAGGCCATCAAGGTTGATACCCGCACCGGTGAATACGTCTCCAGGGTCAAATAAACCCGCTTCCATTGTTATCCCGGGGGCGACGTGTTCTCGCCCCTGCGGCCTTTGCCCGTATCCCGTCCATGTCTCCCGACTGGCATCCTGCTGCCTCCCTCTCGTTACTCCGCCACCGCGCCCGCATGCTGGCCGACATCCGCCGGTTTTTTGCGGCCTGCCAGGTGCTGGAAGTCGAAACCCCCCTCTTGTGCCAGGCCGGTGTGACCGACCCTCATCTTCACGCCTTCACCACCGGGTACCGAAAACCCGGCAGTCCCCACACTTCGACACTGTACCTGCAAACCTCGCCCGAATACGCCATGAAACGGTTGCTGGCGGCAGGGTATGGTTCGATTTACCAGATCAGCAAAGCCTTTCGCAATGAAGAAAGCGGTCGGCAGCACAATCCTGAATTCAGCCTGCTGGAATGGTATCGGGTAGGCTTTGATCTGGCGGCATTGATCGGCGAAATCGACGCACTGATCAACAGCCTGTTCGAGGATCAGCCTGCATTGGCTGCCAGTGAACGGTACGAATATACCGAATTGTTTGAACGCTGTATCGGGGTTGACCCGCTCACTGCCGACCTGGACGGGCTGCGAGTCGCAGCCGACCGGCTGGGTTTGGCGGAGGCTGCCAGCGTATGCGGTGACTCGCAGGCTAACTGGCTGGACTATCTGTTCAGCCTGAAGATACAACCGCAGTTGGGGCAGGGGCGGCTCAGCTTTGTGCAGGGGTATCCTGCCTGTCTGCCTTCGCTGGCACGCACACGCCCGGCCGATGCCCGGATTGTGGAACGGGTGGAAGTGTTTCTGGATGGAATGGAGTTGGGTAACGGCTATCACGAACTGGCCGACCCGGTTGAACAACAGGCCCGCTTTGATGCGGGTTTGCGTGAACGGCAGCGACTGGGGCTGCCCCTGCCGGACAGGGATGAGCGGTTGCTGGCTGCCTTGCGTCATGGCTTGCCGGATTGCTCCGGCGTGGCCATAGGCCTGGATCGCCTGCTGATGGCCCGACTGGGTTTACCCAGCCTGGAGGCCGTGCTGTGTTTTCCGCTGCAGCGGGCTTGATGGGGAAGGCAGGGGGCAGGGGGCAGGGGGCAGAGGGCGAATGGCGGATGGCGGATGTGCCTACTGCCTGCGGAAGGCCACTCGCGGCCAGGATGGCCGCGCCACCCACCACTCACCACTCACCACTCACCAAACAGGACAAGGGCGGGGTCGACCGCCGGTCAACCCCGCCTGCATGATCTTACAGCGGGCTACCGGCTTTCATGGCGTCCGCCACTTCAATCAGCTTGCCGGTTTTTACATCGTAGACAAAACCGTAAACCGGAATGTAGCCCGGTACCAGGGCGTGTCGACGGATTCTCTGTACATCTTCGGTAACGCTGGCTTCCAGGTTTTTGAACGTCAGCCAGTTGATGTAATGGCCTTCACCAGATCCCGGGCCTTGTCCTACATCGTGCCAGCCAGATTGATCTACCGTGGCCGTATCAAGGCTGTTGTCCAGCAATCCTGCCATGATTTCGTTGGTAAACAATTCCATGCCGCAGTTGGTATGGTGGATGACGAACCATTCGTTGGTGCCCAGCAGTTTATGGGAAATCACCAGCGAGCGAATGGCATCATCACTGGCCCGGCCACCGGCGTTACGGATGACATGGGCATCCCCTTCACTCAAGCCAGCATATTTGGCTGGATCCAGGCGGGCATCCATGCAGGTTAAAATGGCAAACCCCCGGGCAGGTGGCAGGGCCAGGCTGCCTTTATCGAAGCTGCTGACATAGGTCTGGTTGGCGGCCAGTACGTCGGTCAAAATTTGACTCATGGATTGATTTCTCCGCTTGTTGTTGTATGTAATGGGCATTGCCCTGTTGATAAAACGAACGAGTCACTCGTCCACCCGGTACACCGTAGCGGTGTCAGGTTCTGTTCGATCATTTTCATTTTATTCCCTTTGCCATGAAAACCATCATGCTGGCTACCTGCAATGCTGCCAAGGTAGCCGAATTCAATGCACTGCTTGCTCCCCATGCTTTTCAGGTGGTTTCACAAGCAGATTATGCAATCCCGCCGGTGGAAGAAACCGGCCTCAGTTTTGTCGAAAATGCCATTCTGAAGGCACGCCATGCTGCCCATTGCAGTGGTCTCCCTGCCTTGGCCGACGATTCCGGTCTGGCGGTAGACGCCCTTTCAGGAGCACCCGGAGTGTACTCTGCCCGTTACGCCGGTGTCGGGGCCAGCGACCAGGACAATCTGCTCAAGTTGCTGGATGCCCTGGAGGGGGTTGACCCTCCCCGACGCTCGGCCCGGTTTCATTGCGTGCTGGCCTTGATGCGCCATGGCGAGGATCCCTGCCCACTCATTGCCGAAGGATGCTGGCAGGGTTCTATCCTGCCTGCTCCCCGGGGGGCGGGCGGGTTTGGTTATGATCCGGTCTTTTGGGTGCCGGATATGGCTTGTTCCGCTGCCGAGTTGTCAGCCCAACACAAGAACCGGATCAGTCACCGGGGTAAGGCTCTGCAGCGACTGCTGTCGTTGCTGGATGCGACTGCATCATGAAGCCGGGTGTGTTCCACGTGGAACATCACCGCGTTCATGTTCACCGGGTTACGCCAGTTTGCACAGTGTTCCAGGTGGAACATGACGCAATCAGCCTGCCGACGAGGCACCGTAGTGGGATATGACGTAACGTTCCACCAGTTGCTGAAATTCCTCCGCTATGTAATCACCTTTCAGCGTGACCGTCTTGACGCCATCTTCGTACACCGGAGCTACCGGTTGTTCGCCGGTTCCGGGCAGGCTGATGCCGATGTTGGCATTTTTGCTCTCGCCAGGGCCGTTGACCACACAGCCCATCACCGCCACATTCATGGCTTCTACGCCGGGGTATTTTTGCTTCCACAGCGGCATTTGCTGGCGAAGATGTGTCTGTATCTGTTGGGCCAGCTTCTGGAAATAGTCACTGGTGGTGCGCCCGCATCCCGGACAGGAGATGACCATCGGCGTAAATGAACGCAGCCCCATGGTTTGCAGAATTTCCTGGGCAACGATCACTTCATTGGCCCTGTCGGCTCCGGGTTCTGGTGTCAGCGAAATGCGGAGGGTGTCGCCGATACCCTGCTGTAGCAAAATTGCCAGGGCCGCCGTGGATGCCACGATGCCCTTGGAACCCATGCCCGCTTCGGTCAGGCCAAGGTGCAAGGCATAATCGCAGCGCGATGAAAGACTTTGGTAGACAGCTATCAGTTCCTGCACCCCGCTCATTTTGCAGGACAGCACGATACGATTGCGCGGCAAACCCAATTCTTCCGCCCGCAGGGCACTTTCCAGGGCCGAGGTGATGACGGCCTCCCGCATGACGCGCTCCAGTGGTTCCGGGTTGGCGAGCGCGGCATTTTCATCCAGCAGGCGTGCCAGCACGGCCTGATCCAGGCTGCCCCAGTTGACGCCAATCCGCACCGGCTTTTCGTGATACAGGGCAAATTCGATCATTTGGGCAAATTGTGGATCGCGCTTGCTGCCGCGACCGACATTGCCCGGATTGATGCGGTATTTACCCAGAGCTGCCGCGCAGGCCGGGTATTTCTCCAGCAATTTGTGGCCATTGAAATGGAAATCACCGATCAATGGCACCGTACACCCTGCCGCGTCGAGTTGCTCGCGAATATACGGTACGGCCGCCGCCGCCTCTTCGTTGTTGACCGTAATTCGTACCAGTTCCGAGCCAGCCCTGGCCAGTTCCAGCACCTGCCGGGTGGTCGCCGCCACATCCGCCGTATCGGTGTTGGTCATGGATTGCACCACGATCGGCGCGCCCCCTCCGATGATGACGCCGCCAACGTCAACGCCTGTCGTGTTTTTTCTGAGCATGTCGTCTGAACCTTCTGATTTTTGATGACTAATAGTATGGAGTGAAAAAGAAGAGGCCGGGCCTATAAGCGGAATTGCGGGTCATGCGTTTGCACCCAGGTCTCCAGCGATTGTTTGTCCAGTTTGCCGGTAAAGGTTGAGAGCATTTTACCCTGTTCATCGAACAAAACCGAAAATGGCAACACGGTAGCCCGATTACCCAGTTGTTCCATCCAGGTCGGCAGTTCATTGCCGCCCAGCAAAATCGGGTAGCCGACCGGGGTTTCCTGCAAAAACGCGGCAACTTCCTCCGGATCGTCCAGAGCCACACCAATAATCTGGAGCGATGCGTCACCCGACTGCGCTTGTGTGCTGGACAGCAGGGGCATTTCTTCGCGGCAGGGTGTACACCAGGATGCCCAGAAATTGAGCAGGATTTTTCGGCCCTGCCAGCGTTGCAGGGCGACGGCCTGACCGTCCAGATCATGCAGGGGAGGATGATCGTATGCCGTGCCGGTTGATTCGGCAGCGACCTGGAAACCAGCACCGCTGAGTGCGTAACGGACGGCGATACCTGCCAGCAGTGACAGAACGGCAATAATGAGGACTAACAGCTTTGTACGCATGAACCAATGACCATTTCAACGTGACCCAAAAATTCTTCTGCCTCCATGAAGCCTATCACCCGGTAGCCGGTACGCTCTTCCTTGTCCGGCCCGAAAAACAAAATGGCCGGTGGGCCGATCAGACCGAAACGGCGTAGCAGCAGTTGATCGTCTTCACTGTTCCGGGTCAAATCCGCCCGCAGTACCACCGCCTTTTCCAGTGCCTTTTGCACCCTGGGGTCACTGAAGGTATAACGTTCCAGTTCCTTGCAGGACACACACCAGTCCGCGTAAAAATCCAGCATGACCCACTGACCCTTGCGTCCCGCATTGTCCAGTTCCCGCATTACCTCGGCTACTGTGGTGACCGCACGAAACGGCAAGCCGGGCATGGCTTCGGTTTTGTTCCACGTGGAACCTTTTTCGGGTGGAACACCGGCAGTCGGTGTCAGCGAGGCCAGCGGTGCCAGTGGATCAG
Source organism: uncultured Methylococcaceae bacterium (assembly GCA_903910005.1). GTDB lineage: Bacteria > Pseudomonadota > Gammaproteobacteria > Methylococcales > Methylococcaceae > CAIVXW01. The sequence goes on along the minus strand of CAIVXW010000016.1, from coordinate 782 downwards.
AGTGACCGGATGCCGCCCCGATCATGAGCAGAACACCGTATACCAGCATCACCACGCCCAGGCCTTTGGCAAACTTGCGCCAACCTGTCCCCGCACCGGGCAGGGCATCCAGTGCCCCCAGATAGACTGCCGCAATGATTAACAGCACCGCCCACAGCACCAGACTGACCGGTGCCGGTATGACCCGGCCCAGCAACCATACCGCCGTTGCCAGCAAGCCAGCCCCGAAAAAGGATTTGACGGCATTCATCCAGTTACCGGCCCTGGGCAACAACTTGCCAGCCGAGGCTCCTGCTACCAGCAAGGGAATCCCCATGCCCATGCCCAGACAAAACAGGGCCAGCCCGCCCAGCCAGACGTTACCGGTTTGTCCGATGTAAATCAGGGCACCGGCCAAAGGTGCTGCGACACACGGCCCTACAATGAGCGCGGAAAGCATTCCCATAATAAAGGCACCCAGCAGGGTTCCGCCGCCCTGCTTTTGACTCCAGCCGGCCAGCCGATTCTGGATGAACGACGGCATCTGCAGGGTGTACAGATCAAACATGGAGAGGGCGAGTAAAACGAATATGCCGCTGAAGGCAACAATGATGCGGGGATCCTGGAAAACCGCCTGAAGGTTCTGGCCGAACAGACTGGCCAGCACCCCAAAGACGGTGTAGGTCAGGGCAGAAGCCACCACATAGGCCAATGACAGCAGAAACCCGCGTGAAACCGTAATGGCATGACCGTGCCCGACAATGATGCCGGACAAAATGGGAATCATCGGAAATACGCAGGGC
>CAIVXW010000015.1 GCA_903910005.1 uncultured Methylococcaceae bacterium | reverse complement strand
GGCGCTGGCCACCCGAGAGGACGATTCCCTGTTGACCCACCACGGTCTCGAATCCTTGCGGCAATTTTTCGATGAACTCCAGGGCATGCGCTGCCTTGGCCGCTGCCCGGATTGCTGCCATGTCTGCCACATCCCGGCAACCGTAGGCGATATTGTTGGCCAGGGTGTCGTTGAACAGGGTGACTTCCTGCCCGACGTAGGCAATCTGCCCGCGCAGGCTGTCCAGGGTCAAGTCCCGGATATCAATGCCATCCAGTAAAATTTGCCCGCCGGTTGGTTCGTACAATCGGGGTAACAGCCGCACCAGTGAGGTTTTGCCGCTGCCGGACTGCCCCACCAGGGCAACGGTCTGGCCGGGTTCTACCGTCAGGCTGATGTCGGTAAGGGCATGGTGTGCGCCATCGGCATAGGCCAGACTGACCTGGCGATACTCAATGTGACCCTGCACGGCGGCCAGTTGCCGGGTTCCCGTATCGCGTTCCCGCTCCTTGTCCAGCAACTCGAAAATACTGTCACCGGCAGCGATACCGCGTTGCAGGATGTTCAAAACCTGGGTGACCCGCTTGATGGGGCTCAACATCATGGCCATGGCGGCGATGAAGGAAATCAGACTGCCCGGAGTGATGGTCTGGCGGACTGATTCCAGTGAAACCACATACAGAATGGTGGCAAATCCGCCAATGTAAATAAACTGAATAACGGCATCACTGATGGCCTCAGCCGAAATCAGCTTCATCTGCCGCAACTGGTTATTTTGATTCTCGCGGGAAAATTTGCGTGACTCGTGGCCCTTGCCGTTGTACACCTTGACGATGCGATGCCCGTCAATGGCTTCCTGGGCAACATGGCCCACGTTGCCCATGGATTCCTGAATCCGCATACTGATTTTGCGGAAGCGTTTGTTCACCTGGCGAATGCTGATGCCCAGCAGTGGGCCGGTGACCATAAAAACCAGCGACAACATCAGGTTTTCATAAAACATCAGTGCGGTCAGACCGACAATGGTCAGTCCCTCCTTGAAAACCGCCATGACGCCTTTGGTCAGTGAATTGGACACCTGCTCGGTGTTGTACAGCAGTCGGGACAGCAATTGTCCGCCGGAGGCGTGATCGTAATACGGGCAGGGCAGGTCAAGCAGTTGGTCAAACAATTCCTGACGCAAATCGGCAATCACCCGGCGACTGACCCAGCCTGAGCAATAATCGGTGGCAAAACCGCTCAAGCCGCGAATAAGCGACAGCCCCAGCAATATCAGTGGAGCCTGCCGCAGTACCTCGGGATCATTCCTGACGAAACTGCCATCAATCAATGGCTGTATCAATTTGGCAAACGCAGGTCCCAGGGCAGCATAACTCACCATGGCCAGCACCGATAGCACAAACATTTTCCAGTAAGGCAGACCATAGCCGAGCAGGCGGCGATAAACGACCAAACCACTGGTCAGGGGGCGGGATTCAGAAGGCTGTTGGGTCATGTCAGGTCGTTCTAAAAGCAGATCGGGATGGCAGATTACCAACCTGACGAAGGCCAGGCCGGGTGAATATCCGACCCATTATAAACGGGGGCGAGTGGCGAGTGGGGAATGGCGAGGGGCGAGGGGTGAGTGAACACGGCATACTGATTCCTGATCCCTGACCCCTGAGCAGAGACCCTGCTACAATCCCGCCTCCCCTCTACCACCCTCCCCCACACCCCATGACTCCACTCGCCCCCCGTTTTTTCAACACCACCGGCCCCTGTTT
>CAIVXW010000014.1 GCA_903910005.1 uncultured Methylococcaceae bacterium | reverse complement strand
GGTTTTGCCGCTGGTCATGGAACTGGTCAGGGATGACAACACCAGCGTGCGCTGGGCCGCCACCCAAACTCTGGCTCCTGATCCGGTCTGGGGCAGCGGTGAAGGCGGTGAGCGTTACGTAACGGGCCAGGGCCAGCCGCATCCGCTGGATGCCTACCCTGTCATCGACAAAGACCGCCTGCGACCGGTCATTCGTACCGGCACGACCCGTCTCGAAATCACCCGGGAACTGGACGGCGATTCGCAAGACTTCGGCAGGCGGGCCTGGGCCTTGCTCATGGGCAAGGTGCCGCAACTGGCCACCCCACTACGCGGCTCACACGCCCTGACCGCCATCCACTACCACGATCGCTACCTGCGCTCACCCCTGATGCTGCACCTGCTGGCCAGTCTGCTGGATGGCCTGACCGGTTTGAGCGGCGGCCTTGTAGCGACCACATCACTGGAAATCCACACCAGTACACTAGACAACCGCAATGAACGCTACCCGTCCCGTTGTTCCGATGACTGGCGCGATAGTCTCGACCGGCGTGCCGTGGCGGAGGGGCTGTTTGGCGCAAACCGCTGGCAGGAACATCCACTGCATCAACTCCCCCACGCCCGCGAACTGACACTGACCTGGGCCAACGGTACCCGCTGTGTCATCGGGCTGGATCAAGGGTTGGGTTACTGGCGATCACCGGCCCAGGTACGTCAAAGCTTCAGCTTCGACCGCGACCCGGCCACTCAGGTCAGTCAGATTCAGCAACTCAACGTCCTTGTTCAGGCCAGTTCACCGGCACACCCAACCTGTTGGTACATCACATGACCCGCTATTTCGTATCCCGCCATCCAGGGGCCATTACCTGGGCTGAACGACAAGGCATCCCTGTGGATCGCGTCATCGATCATCTCGATATCACCGTCATACAAGCCGACGATACCGTGATAGGCACCTTGCCGGTTAATCTTGCTGCCGAGGTTTGTCACCGGGGTGCCCGTTACCTGCACCTGTCGCTCAACCTGCCCGCCGAATTACGCGGACGTGAACTGTCAGCAGGAGAACTGGAGCGGTGTGGGGCTGAGATTGAGGAGTATAATGTTCTTCGTATTCAACAATCAGAGGTTTGACAATGACAGTTTTTCTTTGTACCTGTGGAACAAGTGCGGCCAAAAATCAAACTGATCCTCGTTTCAATGTTGCCTGGATAGATGATCAGGGAGGGATTGAGGCGGCGTCCAGAAAATTATACGATGGATTCAAGCACCACTCGATCACAGATGAGGCCGCTCTCAGTCGTTATCTGTCTGCTGAAATTCATTCTCTTGTACGCCTTGGAGTAAAAAATTCTGATCGAATTGTATTGTTCAGTTCAGAAACAAAAGATGGGCAAGCGTGTGCAAATGCAGTCAAATTGTATCTTGATAGTCAGTTTCCGGGTGTGGATTGCATTGTCCAAATTGTTCCCGGTTTACAGGTCAAGGATTCAAAAAAGTTTCGTACCGAAGGTGTCATCAATTTCATGAAGAAGGTATTGCATGAAATTGATGGTTATGGAAATTCACAGTGTGTTCTCAATCCGACTGGAGGCTTTAAAAGTCTTGTACCTTATACGGTACTAATTGGCATGATAAAAGGCGTTGCTGCCAAATATATTTTTGAGCAGTCATCCGAATTACTGGATTTGCCATCATTGCCAATAGAATTTGCGCGTGAGCGTCTTGAACCGTTGCAGAGCCTGATTGAACGCATCAACAATGAAACGAGTGTAAAGCGTATTGAGTGGGAGAAAGCAATACCTTATGATGATCGCGTCAATTTTGCATCAATTTTTGAACATGACAATGATGATGTCACCCTGTCTTCTGTTGGTTTTCTTGTGTGGAATGAAATACAGAAACCACGTGCATTGGTGCCTTTCATATCCAGAAAGGCAACTGATGAAATGGTGAAATTAACACAACTGGCAACCTGTAAACCAATGGAATTCATTCGTAGGGTTTCTGCTGATAAACAGCAACTTGAGAATGCAAGACACGAACAATGGAGTAATGGATTCTTCTGGCTAAAACCGGGAGCGCACACAAGAGACCGATACTTATGTTCAATTGCGGGCTGGCGATTACTGGTTTGGCGCATGACGGATCATGATGAATATCAAGAATTACTGGATAAAAATCACGCTTCAGATCAAGCTAACAGCATCATAAGGGATCGAATTCATTACGAACCATTCTTTCGTATGGAGTTATATTCAATTTAGTAACTTGTTGCAGATCGCCACTTGAAGCACTTGAATTACGCTTTACTCCCATCGTATCCCAATAATGAACAGGTCACCCCCGTTACCCGGCCAGGTAAAATGCGGATTCGAGACGAATTCCGTGTGTCCAATTTTGGAGGCGGACGGGAGTAATTAAAATCCCAGTGAAGTCCATAAACCGACCAGGGCGGCGACACAAACCCTGTTGAAGAGCGTGACGGCCCACGACATTCCTGCTTTTATCAGGACGCTTTTACCCCTCTCCTTTCTGAACCATCAAACTATTCGAGGACCCAACATGGCACTACCACAACGCAGCAGTTATTTTGATCGTGAGAGTTATCTGGCCTGGGAAATCAACCAGGATAGTCGGCATGAGTTTTTTCAGGGCGAGGTTTTTGCGATGGCCGGAGCCAGGCGAGAGCATGTTACTGTGGCCGGTAATGTTTTCGCAGCACTCAAAAACCACCTGCGAGGCAGTCACTGCCGGGCCTATATGTCGGATATGAAATTGCAGGTTCAGGCGGCCGATGCCGTGTTTTACCCGGATGTCATGGTGTCGTGTGATGGGCGGGATCATCGGGCGGAGCTGGTACTGGAACATCCGCGTTTGCTGATCGAGGTATTGTCAGACAGTACCGCCGCGTTTGATCGGGGCGGCAAGTTTGCGGCCTGTCGCCAGTTGGAAAGCCTGCTGGAATATGTGCTGGTGGATATCGAGGCCCGACGGGTGGAGTGTTTTCGCCGCAGTGCCGAGGGGCTTTGGGTGTTATACGAGTTTGCCGGTGAAGGCGATATTGAACTGGCCAGTGTGGACTTGCGGATGCCGCTGGCTGAAGTATTTGAGAATGTGGATGTGGGGGAGGAGGAACCCTCAAATCCTGAGACATCGGAATTAAGAGACCATGAATAAAATACTGGCATTACGCTTGCTGAGTGAACATAAATCCATTTTGATGGAACGCTTTGGGGTTATTCGCATCGCCTTGTCTGGATCAGTAGCGATCAATCAGGCTCGTGCGGATAGTGATGTCGATATTCTGGTTGTTTTTGATGGGCCTGCTAGTTCGGATCAATACTTTAACACCCAGTTTTATCTTGACGATATTCTGGGATGTCCGGTTGATCTGGTTACCGAAAAAGCCCTGAGACCAGAGTTGAAACCTTATGTAAAACAGGAGGCTCTGTATGTCTGAAAGCAAAAAACAGCATGGATAAAACACAATGCAAAAACTGACTGCAACCTATCGGATCGTCACGCCCCTGTTTCTGGGCGGGGCCGATCAAAAAGCAACGGATATTCGACCGCCTTCGGTCAAGGGCGCATTACGCTTCTGGTGGCGTGCCCTGAACTGGGGGCGTATTCGCTCTGAGTGTCAAAATGATGCCGATGCCCTGTGTGAATTGAACCAGCACGAAGCGGATTTGTTTGGCGCGGCGGCGGTAGACAAGACTGAGTGGGGGCAGGGCATAAAAGAAGCCGATTACAAAAAGCTGCTGAGACCCCTGCAATAAGGGATTTTGCCCATGCGTTCGCCAGCGACAGGTCATGAACCCCTCCCGGGTTTTCTTCTCGCGTCGCGGATTACTCTCCCCCGAAATGCAGGGGAGAGTCGTGTGAATAAGGGGCGGCGAGGGATGCGTCGAGTAACGCCCCCTCACTCCAGATCGAGAAAGGTTTTGAGCTGTTCCGAGTGGGTGGGGTGGCGCAGTTTGCGGATGGCTTTGGCTTCGATCTGGCGGATGCGTTCGCGGGTTACGTCGAACTGTTTACCCACTTCTTCCAGGGTGTGATCCGTGGTCATGTCAATGCCAAAGCGCATTCTCAGTACCTTGGATTCACGCTCGGTCAGACAGGAAAGTATCCGGCGGGTGGCTTCGCGCATGCCGGCAATGGTGGCCGATTCCATCGGTGACATGCTGTGGGTGTCTTCCAGCATGTCACCCAGGTGTTTTTCGCCGTCATCACCCACCGGTGTCGCCATTGAAATCGGCTGGCTGGCAATTTTGAGTACATTGCGTACCTTTTCTTCCGGCATCTCCATGCGATCGGCAATTTCCTCCGGCGTTGGCGAGCGACCGGTCTGTTGCAGGATCTGGTGCGACATGCGGTTGATCTTGTTGATGGTTTCGATCATGTGTACCGGCACCCGGATGGTGCGGGCCTGATCGGCCAAGGCTCTCGATACGGCCTGACGTATCCACCAGGTGGCATAGGTGGAAAATTTGTAACCGCGCCGGTATTCAAATTTGTCCACTGCCCGCATGAGGCCAATGTTGCCTTCCTGAATCAGATCCAGAAACTGCATACCCCGGTTGGTGTATTTTTTGGCAATGGACACTACCAGTCTCAGATTGGCCTGGATCATCTCCTGCTTGGCCAGACGGGCCTGGTGTTCGCCTGCCGCCACCCGGCGATGTATTTCCTTGATGTCCCGAACCGGGAGTCCGTGGGCCTGTTCAACCCGACGGATTTCCTCAATGGCCCGGCGAATGTCTGCCTCACTGGCTGCCAGGGATTTGGCGTAAGTCCCTTTGGCGGTGGACATTAAAGCCTTCAGCCAGTCATCACTGGTTTCACGACTGGCGTATTGTTTCAGAAACTCCTCCCTGGGAACCCTCGATTTTTCCACCACCCGGTGTACGATGACTTTTTCCTGCTCACGAATGGATTCTACGGCACGATTGAGGGTGTCGGTAATTTCCCTGAAGAATTGGGGTACCTTGCGGAATTCCAGAAAGCATTGGGCTACTTCATCGTAGGCCGCCTGGGTATCCGGATGATCGCCCCCGAGTGTCTGCTGCAATGACGTAGCGCGGGCGTACCGTGCCTTGAACAACTCAAGTTTATCCCTGACCACAGCCGGATCCGGGCCATTGTCCACGGCCTCAATCAGTTCCGGGGTTTCTTCCTCTTCTTCCGGCAAATCAACATCCAGTACGATGGCCTCCACTTCCAGCGGGGGGGCGTCCTCCAGTTCCTGATCTGCCAGTCCGGTGATTAATTCCGACAGGGAAATTTCCCCGGCGTCAACCCGATCAAACGCCGTAATGAAGTAGTTGGTGGCCGCCGGAAAACGCACCAGCTCGCGGGCGGCACGATCCAGTCCTTCCTCAATTCGTTTGGCGATGGCCAGTTCACCCGCCCGACTCAGCAATTCAACCGCCCCCATTTCCCGCATGTACATGCGGACAGGATCCGCACTGGCTACCTTGCCGGCATCAGCCAGCATGAGGGCCGCAGTTTCGGCCACTTCATTGGCTTCATCCTCACTGTCCTGCGGTGCTACCACAACCGTCTCCGAAAGCGGGTCAACTTCCGGTGGTTCTTCATGAACTTCTATGCCCATCTCATTGATCAGGGCAATGATGTCGTCAATGTGTTCAGGATCGATCACATCGCCGGGTAAATGATCGTTGACTTCTGCGAAGGTCAGAAAACCTTGCGCCTGACCTTTGGCAATCAGCTCTTTCAGTTCTGTCAATTCGGACTGGTACTGTTCTAAGTTCATGGGAAAACCATTCGGGCGTTGCTGTGATCGGGTGGGGGACGAAAAAAAGGGGAACCATTATCCCACTTTTGCGGCTTTAATCCAGCAAAAGTGAGGCTGTTCCGGCGTGCAACGAACGTGGTGTTGAGTCCACGTAAAAACAAGGGGGCTGAGGAGGGAATGGGAGCCTGTCCTCCGCTGGAGGACAGGCCGGATGGCATCAAGACGCCGTTGGATTGATCGGGGTGAGTTTCCAGATGTCGCGGTTGTATTCGGCGATGGTTCGATCGGACGAAAATTTACCGGCGGCTGCCGTGTTGAGGATGCTCATCCTGACCCAGGCGGCCTGATCCCGGTAGGCGGCTGCCGCAGCCCGCTGGGCGTGGACGTAATCGGCAAAATCGGCAGCGGTCAACCAGGGATCAAAGGGGCTCTGGATCGACTGGATGATGGGATCGAAAATACCGTGTTCGTGCGGATTGAAGCTTCCACCGCCCAGCCACCCCATTACCCGCTTCAGGTCTTCGTTACCCTGAATAATGCCGACCGGGTCATAGTTGAAGCGGCGAGTCTCCACTTCCTCTGCGGTTAGCCCAAACAAAAAGAAGTTTTCGGCCCCGACTTCCTGGCGAATTTCGATGTTGGCACCGTCCAGGGTGCCGATGGTCAGGGCACCGTTCAGCATGAATTTCATGTTGCCGGTTCCGGAGGCTTCCTTGCCGGCCGTGGAAATCTGCTCGGATAAATCAGTACCCGGACAGATCAGTTCCATGGCGGTGACCCGGTAATTGGGCAGGAAGACCATACTGAGCAAACCTTTGGCTGCCGGATCCTGGTTGATGGTTTCAGCCACGCCATTGATGAGCCGGATGATGCGTTTGGCCATGAAATAACCCGGTGCCGCCTTGCCGCCGAACAGGATGCAGCGCGGCGTCCAGTCGGCGGTGTCACCGCGTTTGATGCGATCGTAAAGGTGAATCGCGTGCAGGACATTAAGCAGTTGTCGCTTATATTCGTGAATGCGTTTGACCTGGGTATCAAACAGGGCGGAGGGATCAATGTCCACGCCCACTTCGCTGCGCTTGTAACGCACCAGGTTTTGCTTGTTGAATAGCTTGACGGCTTGCCAGCGTTCACGGAACGCGGCATCGTCGGCAAACGGTTTGAGCAGGCGAAGTTGGGACAAATCCCGTTTCCAGCCGTCACCGATAGCCTCACTAATCAGGCTGCCGAGACGCGGGTTGCAGCCCTCCAGCCAGCGTCGGGGCGTGATTCCGTTGGTTTTGTTGTTGAAGCGTTCCGGCCACAATTCATGAAAATCGCGGAACAGTCCCTGGGTCAGTAAACTGGAATGCAGTTCCGCCACGCCGTTGATGGAAAAGCTGCCGACGATGGCCAGATAAGCCATGCGTACCTGTTGTTCATACCCTTCCTCAATCAGCGACATGCGGCGCAGACGCTCCAGATCACCCGGCCAGCGGGCCGACACCTGCGCCAGGAAGCGGGCATTGATATCAAAAATGATTTCAAGCAATCGTGGCAGCATCCGCTGGAACAGCCGTACCGGCCACCGCTCCAGAGCCTCGGGTAGCAAGGTATGGTTGGTATAGGCCATGGTGCTGGCGGTGATTGTCCAGGCGACATCCCAGGACAAACCGTGTTCATCAATCAGCAGACGCATCAGTTCAGCTACCGCCAGGGTAGGGTGCGTGTCATTGAGCTGGAAGCTGTTTTTGGCGGCAAACTGACTGAAATCCTCACCGTGGACATCGACCCAGCGGCGGAGGATGTCCTGCAAACTGGCCGAGGCCAGAAAATACTGCTGACGCAACCGCAAGTCCTTGCCGTTTTCACTGGCATCGTTGGGATACAGCACCATCGTGATGTTCTCGGCCATGTTCTTGGAACGCACCGATTCAGTGTAATCGCCGGCATTGAAGTCACCCAGGTCGAATTCATCGGTGGCGGCGGCCTTCCATAACCGGAGGGTGTTGACGGTGCCGTTTTGATAGCCGGGAATGGGGACGTCATACGGTACGGCCAGTACATCGTGGGTGCCGAGCCAGCGAACGCTCTTCTGGCCGTGTTCGTTTTCAAAAACCTCGGTATGGCCGCCAAAACGGATGCGGGTGGTCAACTCGGGACGTTCCAGTTCCCAGACATGACCGTCACGTAACCAGTGATCGGGTTCCTCGACCTGATGTCCGTGTTCCACACTCTGGCGAAACATGCCGTATTCGTAACGAATGCCGTAGCCCATGACGGGAAGCTGGAGACAGGCGCAACTATCCATGAAACAGGCCGCCAGCCTGCCCAGACCGCCGTTACCGAGTCCGGCGTCCTGCTCGCAGTCCGCCAGGCGTTCCAGTTCGAGTCCCAGGGTGTTCAGAGCCTGGTGTACCGGTTCGGTCAGTCCCAGATTCAGCATGGCATTGCTGAGGGTGCGTCCCATCAGGTATTCCAGGGATAGATAATAGGCCTGTTTGCAATCCTGTTGCAGATAGGCGTGCTGGGTGTCGCGCCAGCGTTCCATCAGGCGGTCACGTACGGTCAGGGCCAGGGCCGTATAGGTGTAGTGGCTGGAGGTGCAGTGTTTGTCGCGTCCCAGGGTCAGGCTGAAATGCCGTCTAAGATCAAGGGCCAGCTCGTCGGGAGAATTTCCGAGTGGAGCCAGGTCGACGAGTTTTGGGGGGGTTTTGCTGTTGGTAGCGCGTTTTGCCATCTGAATACCTGCTTGGGTCGGAAAAAATGGGGTAATGTTACGCCAAAATCAGACGCAAGAAGTTTGCCGTGCCTGGCTTTTTTATAAAATGCTCAATCAATCGCGGATTTGGGGTGTTTTTTGCCCCATACCGGAACGCTCATCTGCTTCCTGCAGCCTGATCGGGTGAACCGCCCGGCCCCCTCCCCCACTCTCCCCGGAGTCCTTGCAACCGGAGTTCAGCGTGTTTGCTGCGGGACGTCCGCTCAATCCCAGTTGAGGGCTCCGCCGGTCTGATACTCGGTGACCCGGGTTTCAAAGAAATTCTTTTCCTTGTTGAGATCGAGGATTTCACTCATCCAGGGGAACGGATTGGTTGCGCCGACGTACTGCTCGGGCAGGCCGATCTGGGTACAGCGACGGTTGGCAATGAAGCGCAGATAGTCTTCAAACATGGGGGCATTCATGCCGAGAATGCCACGCGGCATGGTATCGTGGGCATACTGGATTTCGATGTCCACCGCCTCCCGGATCAACTGAACGACTTCTGCCTGAAAGGTCGCTGACCACAAGTGTGGATTTTCGATTTTGATCTGGTTGATGACATCAATGCCAAAGTTCATGTGCATGGATTCATCCCGGAGAATGTACTGGAACTGTTCAGCCGTACCGGTCATTTTGTTGCGGCGTCCCATCGAGAGGATCTGGGTGAATCCCACGTAAAAGAATATCCCCTCGAAGATCACGTAAAATGCAATCAGGTCCCTGAGCAGGCGTTGATCGTTTTCCGGGGTGCCTGTCTGGAAGGCGGGATCACCGAGTGACTGGGTAAAGGGCAAAGCCCATTCCGCCTTGCGGGCAACCGCCGGCAATTCGCGGTACATGTTGAAGACTTCTCCCTCATCCATGCCCAGCGATTCAATGGCGTATTGGTAGGCATGTGTGTGCAGAGCCTCTTCAAAGGCCTGGCGCAACAAATACTGGCGGCACTCGGGGTTGGTAATGTGCCGGTAGACGGCCAGTACCAGATTGTTGGCAACCAGGGAATCAGCGGTGGAGAAAAAGCCCAGATTGCGCTTGATGATGGTGCGCTCATCCTCGGTCAGGCCATCGCTGCTTTTCCAGAGGGCAATGTCTGACGTCATGTTGATTTCCTGCGGCATCCAGTGGTTGGCGCAGGCATCCAGGTATTTTTGCCAGGCCCAGCGATACTTGAACGGTACCAGTTGGTTCAGGTCTGCCCGGCAATTGATGATGCGCTTGTCGTCGACCTGGATGCGCCGGGCTCCCATCTGGATGGCTTCCAGTCCGCTGGCTCCGCCCTTTGGTGGAGCGGGTGTTTCCTGTACCAATGGCGACGTGATCGCGGATGACGGAAACAGTGTGGCCTCCCGCGAGGAGGCTCTGGAAATCTTGACGGGGGCCACATTGGGCCCGGCCAGACCGGCCAGAGGATCTTCCCAGTTCAGCATGATTGTTTACCTCGAAAATTCAGTGGGCACTATGCCCGGATGGAAACCTGGACACGTTGTCATGGCCAGATGGCCATGAACCAAGAGCCCGCATGGAATGTTTTGGGTTCTTAACGGCTCATTTTGCTTGATGTAGAAAAAAAATACAATCAATTGCACCGTCGCACATAACTGACCACGGATGCTTTTTTTGATTCATCTACGGCTGTCATATTGCAGTCGCTGCCCCTCTCCGCCCTGAAGGCGATTTTTCTTTCGGAGTCACTGAATGTATACCGCACCCCCCGTCATCGTTGTCATTGGGGCATCCAGCCTGATCGGCGACTTTCTGTTGCCAGCCCTGCTTGAGGCAGGGTTTGAAATCAGGGCCATCAGTCGCAGGGATCAGCATCACGCCACCCAATGGGCGTATGACCCGCACCGCCTTTCCTGGCATACACCGACCGCCATTCAGGCGGATGCCCACTGGCTTGCCGGTGCCTCGGCAGCGATTCACCTGGCTCCGCTGGATGTATTGCCCCCGATGCTTCCGGCCCTGGCCGGTGCGGGAATCAGACGGTTGATTGCCTTTGGTTCAACCAGCCTGTTAACCAGGCAAAATTCCGCAGACGGGCGTGAACGGCAATGGGCCCTGGCACTTGCCGATGCTGAAGCCCGCATTGCGCTGGAGGCAAAGGAACTCGGCATTGACTGGACGCTGTTCCGGCCTACCCTGATTTATGCTCCGGGCCGGGATCGCAATGTCAGCACCATTATGCGTTTCATCAGGCGGTTCGGCTTTTTCCCTCTGGCCGGACAGGGAACCGGCCTGCGGCAACCGGTACATGCCCGGGATCTGGCGGCAGCCTGCCTGTCGGTTCTGGACAACCCATCAACCTGTGGCAAAGCCTATAACCTGTCCGGAGGGGAAACCCTGCGTTACCGTGACATGGTGATCCGAATTTTTGCTCACCTGCAGCGACCGGTTCGTTTGGTCAACGTGCCGGTGTCGGTACTCCGGTGTGGACTGGCCCTGTTGTCCAGGTTGCCTGGCTACCGCTACATCACCCCGGAAATGGCCAACCGCATGAACGTTGACCTCTGTTTCGATGCGGCGGAGGCCAGACGCGACTTCGGTTTCAGTCCCGGCGATTTTCTCGCGTCCTGACCATCGGAATTATCCGGGAATGGCCTTGTCAGAGTGGCCTGCAGGACAAAAAAATCGATGGAGCGAGCGTTCCGGGTTATCATCCAGCCCCGGGACATCCAGCTAAAGAACAGGGCGAACCCGGCAACCCGTGTACTCACGGTGCAGGTTGCCGCGAAATTCGCACGTCCAGGACACAGATCTCACGAGAGCATCTTTCATGATAAAAAAATTACTTCAAAGCAAATACTCCCTATTTTTTCTGCTGATTTTCATCGTGTCGCTGTACGTGACACTCAACAAATTCGTGGTTCCGTTCATCATCAACGCCACCGATTCCAGCCTGTTCGTTGAGCAGGCCCAGGAAGAGGAACAGTTGGGAAAAGTCAGCAACGAGCGCACCCAGGCGGCATTGGGGCAATGCAAGCTGGCCATGAAAAATGACGGGATGCTGCCCGAAAATGGCAGCTTTGTGGACGACGACTACGAAGCATGGGCATTGGGCAATGGCAGTTACGTTGTCCGTTCGATCGTTGACGTAACCGAACCGGGCAAGGGGCAGGTACGCAAGTATTTTGCCTGCAAGATCCAATACAAACAGGGAGATATCTCCGACATCAACAACTGGGCGATCATGGGAATAGACTTCAGCACCAGCACCGACGCCGATAGCCAGTCAGAGTAACCACATCCCTTCATTTGCCTGGCGGGTACCACCACCTTCCATCCCCTCATCCGGTCGGCATCCACCAGGCAATGGCTCCCCTCTGAGTACGTTGGCGACCCCGAAAGGCCGTTTCCACGGTAAAACAACCTGTATCCCGGTTGACGCGGTGTTTTCCGGGTATACATTCTGTCGCCATACCGTACAATACACCACCATCATTCAGTGCAGGAACAACCCTGAAATCGCCCGCCACACCCCAACGGTACCGGTCAGCATGCGGGGTTCCTCCTGTCAAACAACGGGCACCTGCCCGGCTGAAGAACCCCATCACTGCCTGTGCAGTTTCCCTTTGGCTTGCCATTCCGGCGAGCCGTCACCTGCTTTACTTTTGAAACTTCCACTCAGGAATCATGACATCCATAGACACTCCACAAAGCTCTTTTGAAGGACTTGACATCTCTCCGGTCGTACTCAAAGCCCTGATCGAAATAGGCTACGAGGCTCCCTCCCCCATCCAGGCCCAAAGCATTCCGCACTTGATGGCCGGGCGTGACATCATTGGCCAGGCCCAGACCGGCACCGGCAAGACTGCCGCTTTTGCACTCCCGATATTGAGCCGGCTTGATCTGACCCGCCGGATACCCCAAACCCTGGTTTTGACCCCTACCCGTGAACTGGCCATTCAGGTGGCCGAGGCCTTTCAGAGCTATGCCCGTTACCTTGACGGCTTCCATATCCTTCCGGTTTACGGCGGGCAGGGGATGCAAACCCAACTCCGACAACTGGCGCGTGGCGTACATGTCATCGTCGGCACACCCGGTCGGGTGATGGATCATTTGCGCCGGGGCACCCTCTCGCTGGATCATCTGACCACCCTGGTACTTGATGAAGCCGATGAAATGCTGCGCATGGGATTCGTGGAAGATGTCGAATGGATACTGGAGCATACCCCTTCCAGCCGACAGATCGCCCTTTTTTCGGCAACCATGCCGGGCGTCATCCGCAAAATTGCGGAACGCCACCTCAATGAGCCTGCCGAAATCAAGATCAAGGCCAAAACCGCCACGGTCGAGGCCATTTCCCAGCATTACTGGGCGGTGTCCGGAATGCAGAAACTGGATGCCCTGACCCGTATCCTTGATGCCGAAAATTTTGACGGCATGATCATCTTCGTCAGAACCAAAACTGAAACGGTGGAACTGGCCGAAAAACTGGAGGCTCGCGGCTATGAAGCCGCCGCCCTCAATGGCGACATGAGCCAGGTGCTGCGTGAGAAAGTGATTGAGCGCCTCAAGAAAGGGGCACTGGACATTGTAGTAGCAACCGATGTAGCGGCGCGTGGCCTGGATGTGGAGCGCATCACCCATGTTGTGAACTACGACATTCCCTACGACACCGAAGCTTATGTTCACCGGATTGGACGCACCGGCCGGGCAGGCCGCACCGGCAAGGCCATTTTGTTTGTGGCTCCGCGCGAACGGCGTATGCTCAGGGCCATCGAACAGGCCACCAAGCAGCCCATCAAGGAGATGCGGCTTCCCACCCTGCAGGACATTGCCGATCGACGTATCGAACAGTTCAGAACCCAGGTCAATGAAGCCCTCTCCAATGAAAATCTGGACTTTTACGTAGAACTGATGGAACAGTGGGTCAAGGATGACATGGGTGAGCCGGTAAAACTGGCCGCCGCACTTTCATTCCTGATGCACCGGGATCGCCCACTGGCCGTGCCGGATGAACCCGAGTTCCCGTCGCATGGCCGACGTGAGTACGGTGAGCGGACTTACCCGGATCGCATGGATCGCACCGACCGACGCGAAGGCCGCGAACGGGGTCGTGACTTCAACAAGGTACTTTACAGCATTGACGTAGGCCGGGAACACGGGGTGCAACCCCGGGACATCGTGGGAGCACTGGCCAACGAAGGCGGTATTTCCGCCCGTCAGATTGGCCAGATCCGCCTCTACGACAGTTACAGCACCGTAGAACTGCCGTCCGATTTGCCGGATGATTTCTTCGCAGCCGTCCGGAAAACCTGGGTTTTGAACCAGCGTCTCAACCTGCAGCGTACCGAGGGGGCGAACGCCGGGGGCGGACGCCGCCCGCCCTATCGGGGCAACAATTCGCACGATGACGCCAATGATGCAGGACGTCCACCGGCACGTCGGCGTCCCCGGCGTGAGGGGTTTGCGCCCGAGTAACAACCGCCCTCCCCTCCCCTTGCTGAAACTTGAGGCCGGTTCCGGGCAGTCTCACCGGCCGGCTTCGATATCCCTCAGCGATACAATAAAATGCGATAACCGGTAACCCCGAATTTGCGCCAACCCGCCTTTACTTACGGTTTGATTTCGAGATGAACGATTATAAACTGACCCACCTCAAGCAACTGGAAGCGGAAAGCATACACATCATTCGTGAAGTGGCGGCCGAGTTTGAACGCCCGGTCATGCTGTATTCCATCGGCAAGGATTCTGCCGTCATGCTGCATCTGGCCATGAAGGCGTTTTATCCCGGCAAGCCGCCATTTCCGTTGCTGCATGTGGATACCACCTGGAAATTCCGTGAAATGATTCAGTTCAGGGATAATCTGGCCCGTGAACTGGGACTGGAACTGCTGGTTCATATCAACCAGGAGGGTCTGGCCCAGGGCATTGGTCCCTTCACCCACGGCAGCAAGAAACACACGGATGTCATGAAGACCGAATCATTGAAACAGGCTCTGGACAAATACCGCTTTGATGCGGCCTTTGGTGGAGCCCGCCGCGATGAGGAAAAATCCAGGGCCAAGGAGCGGGTCTATTCTTTCCGGGACAAAACCCATCGTTGGGATCCCAAAAACCAGCGCCCTGAACTCTGGAACCTCTACAACGGCAAAATCAACCAGGGTGAAAGCATCCGGGTATTCCCCCTTTCCAACTGGACCGAACTGGATGTCTGGCAGTACATTTATCTGGAAAACATCCCCATTGTGCCTTTGTACTTTGCAAAGGAGCGTCCGGTGGTGGAGCGGGACGGCGTTCTCATCATGGTGGACGACGACCGCATGCCGCTTAAACCCGGCGAAGTGCCGATCATGAAGCGGGTACGATTCAGAACCCTCGGCTGCTATCCCCTGACCGGTGCCGTGGAGTCCTCCGCTACAACACTGCCTGAAATTATCCAGGAGATGCTGCTGACCCGCACGTCTGAACGTCAGGGCCGGGTGATCGATCACGATCAGGCCGGTTCCATGGAAGAAAAGAAAAAGGAAGGCTATTTCTGACACTGCTCCCACCACTTCCCTACTGACCCGGTACCATGTCCCATCAATCCGAACTCATCGATCAAGATATACACGCCTACCTGGCCCAACACGAACAAAAGGAACTGCTGAGGTTTTTGACCTGCGGCAATGTGGATGACGGCAAAAGCACCCTGATTGGCCGTCTTTTGCACGATTCCAAAATGATTTATGAAGACCACCTGGCCGCCATCCGCAAGGACAGCCTCAAGTCAGGCACTACCGGCGGCGATGTCGATCTGGCCCTGCTGGTGGACGGTCTGCAGGCCGAGCGCGAACAGGGCATCACCATTGACGTGGCCTATCGGTACTTCTCCACGGCCCGACGCAAATTCATCATTGCCGATACCCCGGGGCACGAGCAATATACCCGTAACATGGCAACCGGTGCCTCAACCTGTGATCTGGCCATCATCCTGGTGGATGCCCGTTACGGAGTGCAAACCCAGACCCGGCGTCATAGTTATATTGTCTCCTTGCTCGGCATCCGCCACATCATCGTGGCCATCAACAAGATGGATTTAATGGACTACAGCCAGGCGGTGTTTGAGCGTATCCAGGCGGATTATGCCGCATTCGTCGACCGACTGAATCTGCATGACATCCACTACATTCCGATGTCGGCCCTGAAGGGGGACAACGTCGTCAACCACAGTGACAGCATGCCCTGGTATGACGGCATGGCACTGATGGAATTGCTGGACACCATTGAAATTGCTCGTGACCAGAATCTGGCCAATCCCCGCTTTCCCGTCCAGTATGTCAACCGGCCCCACCTCGACTTCAGGGGGTACAGTGGCACGGTAGCGGCCGGCATTTTCAAGCCCGGTGATTGCATTACCGTGCTGCCGTCCGGCAAGACCAGCCGGATCAAATCCATAGTCACATCCGATGCAACGCTGGCCGAAGCCTTCCCTCCACAGGCCGTAACCTTGACCCTGGACGATGAAATTGACGCAAGTCGCGGCGATCTGATCGTTCGTTCCGATGACATGCCCTGGGTCGATACCCGTTTCCGTGCCCACATCGTCTGGATGACTGAAACGCCTCTGGTACCCGGTCGACAGTATTACATCAAGCATACCAGCCGTACCGTGACGGGGGCTGTCTCCAGAATCCACTACCGGGTTGATGTCAATACGCTGGAGCAGCACCCGGCATCCCACCTGCAACTCAACGAGATAGCCCTGTGCGACGTCACCCTCAACGCCCCCGTCGCATTTGATGCCTACAATCTGTGCAAAACGACCGGCGCATTCATCCTGATTGACCGCCTGAGTAATGTTACGGTGGGAGCCGGCATGATTCAGGATACGGCTACGGACGCCGAGTCCTGGCAACGGGTATCTGCAGAAGAACGGGCCGCCCGGTTCGGGCAGCAGGCTGTGAGTATCTGGTTGACCGGAACAAACCGTCTGGCACTGGCTCACGCCCTGGAGCGTGCCCTGTTTGATCGCGGATATGGTGTAGCCATCCCGGAAGTGGATGGAACTGCCGAACAACTGGCCGACGTGGCCTGGCATCTCAATGAGGCGGGTTTGATCTGTCTCTGTGTGGCGGATGCACCGCCGCCCAACCTGACTGTCCGCGACCGGGTACTCCCGGTTGACATGAGCCGGGTTGAAGAAATTCTGGAGTTTTTGAAGGCAGACGCAGTGTTGGGTGTGTCCTGAGTAGCAGGGAGGCGGGAGTCGGCCTGTAAGCCGGGTTCTGTCGGGAACAGTCATTCATCTGGGGCGCGTGTTACCACGCGCCTCTAGCGACCTACCCGGAGGCCATGCGGGCCGCATGTTCGGGTTGCCCCTGTGCCCCCCTATTTGGTCTTGCTTCAGGTGGGGTTTACCCTGCCACTCCCGTTACCGGGAGCGCGGTGCGCTCTTACCGCACCATTTCACCCTTACCCCTTGCAGGGCGGTATATTTTCTGTGGCACTTTCCGTAGGCTTGCACCCCCCGGACGTTATCCGGCACCTTGCCCTGTGAAGCCCGGACTTTCCTCCATCCAGTGTCGCAAAGACACCGGACAGCGACTGTTCAGCCAACTCCCACCCCCAGTGTATGCATTATGACCAGAAAATTCCACCCCTAAATTCAGGGGGCAGGGGCGAATGGCGAATGGGTTGGTGGTTTGGTATGCAGCATTGTGGCCGGGGGCGGGTTACCGGAACACCCCTGGCCACTCGCCCCTGAATGGCCAGGTACTGGATTTCAGCAAATTTCAGGCCTTGCAATGCTGCCTGTTCGCCCAAACGGCTTGCAAACCTGCCTGCAGGGGCATCCGTCCGCCATCAATTGCCCAAACGGCCTTGTCCGTTTCGTTGAGAGGCATGGGGAATTATGTTGTAATACTGGCCGGTTTACCGTGTTCCGGGACAGTTTCAGTCTCATGACGACGCTGTTTCCGGCTATTGTTAATACGCAAAGTTTCCTGTTCCTGCCAGCACCCGTTGCACGGCATGGCCGGGTGTTTTGCCAGATGGTTTCTCCGTGGAAAACATCATTCGGCGGCAGTGCCGACCGGTGGAAGTACCGTCAACTACCCCGCCCTGAGGGGCCGGGTTTCTCGCGGAGCAACTAATGAACCTAAAATTTGTGTGATCCACAGGCTTATATATGCGAATCAAAATCAAGAAAGGCTTGGATTTGCCCATCACGGGGGAACCCACGCAAACGATCCATGATGACGGAGCATCGGTTGGATCGGTTGCGTTGCTGGGCGCAGACTTCAACGGACTCAAGCCCTCAATGCAGGTTTCGGAGGGAGACCGCGTCAAACTGGGCGATGTACTGTTTACCGACAAACAGTATCCTGATGTCAAATTTACTTCTCCCGGATGCGGAATCGTCAAAGCCATACACCGTGGTGAACGACGGGTTTTGCAATCCGTGGTCATTGAACTGGATGGCAATGACAGCGTTTCATTCGCGGCTTACGGGGAGGATGCCCTGACATCGCTCGAACCGGGACAGATCCGACAGACCCTGCTGGATTCCGGTCTATGGACTTTGCTGCGTACCCGCCCCTACAGCAAGGTACCCGATCCAGCCACGACGCCCCATTCGCTGTTCATCACGGCGATGGATACCAGTCCACTGGCCGCCGATCCGGTTCCGGTAATCAAGGCTCGCGGCAATGACTTTGCCAACGGCCTGACCGTACTGTCCAGGTTGACGCAGGGCACGGTGTATGTGTGCAAGGCACCCGAGGCCGACATTCCTGCCAGCACCGGAGGAGCGATCAATGTGGTGGAATTTGACGGGCCGCATCCTGCCGGTCTGCCCGGAACCCACATTCATCACCTTGACCCGGTCAGTGCCAGCAAAACGGTCTGGTATCTGGACTATCAGGCGGTCATGGCGATTGGTAGCCTGTTTACCACCGGCCAGATCAATGTCGAGCGGGTCGTTTCCCTGGCGGGACCCATCGTCGAACGCCCCCGCCTCATCAAAACCCGGATGGGTGCCCGACTCAGCGAGCTGGCTCGTGGACAATCGGCGGCTGACAAGGAAGCCCGGGTGATCTCGGGTTCGGTTTTGCACGGTCGCAACGCCGAGGCGTGGTCGGATTATCTGGGTTATTTCCACAATCAGATCAGCATCATGGAGGAAGGTCGCCAGCGTGAATTCATGGGTTGGGTCATGCCCGATGCCGAATGCCGCAAATACTCCTTCCTCAACGTTCTGTTGTCCGGTCTTCCCAGGGAACGTGGCCGTACTTTTGCGCTCACTTCCACCAAATACGGTAGCCCCAGGGCCATCGTCCCGATTGGCGTGTATGAGGACGTCGTTCCGCTGGATATCCTGCCCACCCAACTGTTGCGCTACCTGATCGTGGGGGACACGGATATGGCCCAGGCACTGGGCTGTCTGGAACTGGACGAGGAAGACCTCTCCCTCTGCACGTTCGTTGATCCGGGCAAGCACGATTTTGCAGCAGTGCTTCGCCAGAACCTTACCCAAATCGAGAAGGAAGGCTAATGTCCAGTACCCGTCAATTTCTAGATAAATTACATCCCCATTTTGCCAAGGGTGGAAAATTCCACACCCTCTACCCCGTGTACGAAATGGTGGATACCTTTTTGTACACGCCGCCGGATGTCACCGCCGGCTCCACCCATGTACGTGATGCGGTTGATCTCAAGCGCGTCATGACCTACGTCTGGATTGCGGCCTTGCCGTGCATCCTGATGGCACTCGTCAACACCGGTTACCAGGCCAATCTGGCCATGCAGAGCCTCGGCCTGACCTCAGCCCCCGGCTGGCGTGGGTTCATACTGAACCTGTTTGGATTCAGTCCCTACAATCCTGTTTCAGTCATCCTGCACGGTGCCCTGTACTTCGTCCCGATCTACCTGGTGACTATCGTTGCGGGTGGATTATGGGAAGTATTATTCGCGGTGGTACGCAAACATGAAGTGAATGAAGGATTTTTTGTTTCCTCCATCCTGTTTGCCCTGACCATGCCGCCCAACACACCCCTGTGGCAAGTGGCCCTGGGTATTTCCTTCGGGGTTGTCATTGGCAAGGAAATTTTCGGTGGCACCGGCAAAAACTTCCTCAACCCGGCCCTGACCGGTCGTGCCTTTCTCTATTTTGCCTACCCGGCCTCCATGTCGGGCGACATGGTATGGACCGCTGTCGACGGATACAGCGGTGCGACGGCCCTGGGGGTTGCCGCTCTGGGTGGTGTCGATGCCATCCGTGAAGCCGGCATCGCCTGGTGGCAGACTTTTCTGGGGTTTGAACGGGGTTCACTCGGTGAAACCTCTACCCTGGCCTGTTTGATCGGGGCCGCCTTCCTGGTGTACACCCGCATCGCTTCCTGGCGGATCATGGCAGGCGTCATGTTGGGTATGGTGGTCACCTCAACACTGCTCAATATCATCGGCAGTGATACCGATGCCATGTTCGCGGTACCCTGGTACTGGCATCTGACCCTGGGTGGATTTGCCTTCGGCATGACTTACATGGCCACCGATCCGGTCAGTGCCTCTCATACCAATGCAGGCCGCTGGGTATACGGTGCCCTGATTGGCTTCATGACTGTATTGATCCGGGTGATTAACCCGGCTTTCCCGGAAGGCATCATGCTGGCCATACTTTTCTCCAACATCTTCTCACCCCTGATTGACTACGCCGTCATCAAGGTCAACATCATGCGGAGGGCCGCACGCCATGCCTAATTCCAACTCCAGTCAGCCACAGGCTCTCAGCCAACTGCAGCCCTATATCGAAAAGGGCCGCGAGTACGCTGAAAAGGTTCTGGCCCTACCCAACGACAGCTTTGAAAAAACGCTGGCAGTGGCCTTCGCCCTCTGCCTGGCGGGGGCCGTACTGGTTTCCGGTTCGGCTGTCGCCCTGAAACCGTTGCAGGAGATCAACAAATCCCGCGATGAAAAGGTCAATATTCTGGATGTGGCCGGGTTGCTTGATAGCGACACCGGTATCGATGAAGCCTTCAAGAACATTGAACCCCGCATCATTGATCTTTCAACCGGGGACTATGTTGCTTCGATTGACGCCAAAACCTACGATCAGTGGAAAGCTGCCAAGGATCCTGCCCTGAGCGTGGCGATTCCAGCCGACAAGGATACCGCCAACATCAAGCGCAAACCCAACTATGCCAAGATCTATCTGGTTAAAGAGGCCGGTCAACTCAAGTCAGTGATCCTGCCGGTGAGTGGCTACGGTTTGTGGTCAACCATGTATGGTTTTATTGCCCTTGAAGCCGATGCCGAGACGGTAGTCGGCATGAACCTCTACGATCAGGCTGAAACGCCCGGTCTGGGCGGCGAGGTGGTCAATCCCAAATGGAAAGCACTCTGGAAAGGCAAGAAGGTTTATAACTTCACCGGCAAGGAGTTGCACGAGAGCAACCTGACCGAAAAGGGCCAGGCCATCGATATCGGTGAAGTTGCACTCGGCCTGGTCAAGGGCGGAGTGGATCCGGCCCGACCCGGATCAGAGTTCCAGGTTGATGCCCTGGCGGGTGCCACCCTCA
Organism: uncultured Methylococcaceae bacterium; assembly: GCA_903910005.1. GTDB lineage: Bacteria > Pseudomonadota > Gammaproteobacteria > Methylococcales > Methylococcaceae > CAIVXW01. The sequence continues at coordinate 755 of CAIVXW010000014.1, read as the reverse complement.
CCAGTCGTGGCGTCAGCAATCTGGTGCAGTACTGGATGGGCAAGGACGGTTACGGGATCTATCTCGCAAAGGTCAGATCCGGCAAGGTTTAACTCTCCCGGCGAGAAATAAAACGATGAACAAAGAACACACCAAAGTCCTGGTCGACCCGCTGGTCGACAACAACCCCATCACCCTGCAGGTGCTGGGTATCTGCTCCGCCCTGGCGGTTACTTCCCAATTATCGACGGCACTCATCATGAGCCTGGCCCTCACGGCCGTAACGGCGTTCTCCAGTGCCGGTATCGCCCTGATTCGCAACCATGTCCCCAGCAGTATCCGCATCATCGCCCAGATGGTCATTATTGCGTCGCTGGTCATCGTGGTGGATCAGATACTCAAGGCCTTCGCCTATGAAATCAGCAAGCAGTTGTCGGTTTTCGTAGGGCTCATCATCACCAACTGCATCGTCATGGGACGTGCCGAAGCCTACGCGATGAAAAATCCACCGCTGGAAAGCTTCCTGGATGGCATCGGCAATGGACTGGGCTACAGCCTCATCCTGATTACGGTAGCCACGGTACGCGAAGTACTGGGAGCCGGCAAATTCCTGGGGATCGACGTATTGCCGCTGGTCAAGGATGGCGGCTGGTATGTACCGAACGGCCTGTTACTGCTGCCGCCGAGCGCGTTCTTCCTGATTGGTCTTCTGATCTGGGCGGTGCGTACCTGGAAACCGCAACAGGTTGAAAAAGCCGATTTCGCCATCATGCCAG
>CAIVXW010000013.1 GCA_903910005.1 uncultured Methylococcaceae bacterium | reverse complement strand
GGCGATACAGAGACGCTGTTGTTGTCCGCCTGACAGGCTGGTACCAGGCTGAGTCAACCGATCTTTGACTTCATCCCATAAACCGGCGCGTCGCAGGGAGGATTCCACGATTTCTTCCAGTTCCAGTTTGGAACTGGTCAACCCGTGAATCCTGGGACCATAGGCCACATTGTCGAAGATATTTTTCGGAAACGGATTGGGTTTCTGGAAAACCATGCCCACCTGCGCCCTCAGTTGCACCACGTCCATGGTCTCATCAAAAATACTTTGTCCATCGACCCGGATATCGCCCGTCACGGCGCAACCCGGAATCGTGTCGTTCATCCGGTTGAGGCAGCGAATAAAGGTGGACTTGCCACAGCCCGAGGGACCGATTAGTGCCACCACTTCATTTCGGGCAATGTCCAGACTTACACTCTGTATGGCATGTTTGCTGGTTCCGTAATACACATTGACATCACGGCAGGTAATTCTGGCATTGTCACTATGAATATCACCCACGGTTTCAATGTGATCCCGGGTATAGGATGTTTCACTGGTTTTATCACGCGATTTCATGGCTTTGATTTCATCATGGTTGCGTTGGTATTTGCTGGTACATGATACGCCTTTACCAGCGTCTTTCGTATTTTTTTCTCAGGTAGACAGCCAGGCCATTCATGCAGACCAGAAAAGCCAGCAATACCAGAATGGCAGCCGATGTACGCTCCACAAAAGCACGTTCAGGACTGTCCGCCCACAGATAAATCTGTACCGGTAACACGGTTGCAGGATCCCGGATCCCTTCGGGAACATCAACGATAAATGCAACCATGCCGATCATCAGTAACGGGGCACTTTCACCCAGGGCACGGGACAGGCCAATAATCGCCCCCGTCAGCATGCCTGGCATTGCCAGCGGAAACACGTGGTGAAACACGGCCTGAATCGGTGAAGCCCCTACCCCGAGGGCGGCATCGCGAACCGAGGGAGGAACGGATTTGAGTGCCGAGCGACCGGCAATGATGATCACCGGCATAGTCATCAGGGTGAGTATCAATCCACCCACCAATGGCGATGAGCGGGTTATGCCCATGAAGTTGATGAAGACCGCCAATCCCAATAGTCCAAAGACAATTGAAGGAACTGCGGCCAGGTTATTGATGTTGACTTCGATGAAATCAGTCCAGCCATTTTTCGGCGCAAATTCCTCCAGATAAATGGCGGCAGCCATCCCGATGGGTAGCGACAGTGAAATAGTAACCAGCAGGGTCAGAAAAGAGCCACTCAACGCCCCCAGAATGCCCGCCGATTCCGGTTCCCGTGAATCTCCTGACGAGAAGAACGTAACATTAAAGCCCTGTTTGATTCGCCTCTGGGAAGAAAGTTGATCTATCCAGTCCAGTTGATGATCCTTGATCTTTCGCTCTGACTCGGGAGTCGAGCGCTTGATCGAACCTTTGAGAACCTGATCAACAGTATCGTCTGCCAGTAGCCAGAACCGCCGGGTTTGCCCAATCAGGCCGGGATTTTCCAGTACCATATCCCTGATTTGATACGGTGCTGACGAACTCGTCAGCGCATTCAGGGCACGTTTCTGCGAACGATCCTTTACGTCCGGGAAAGAGCGGGCCAGTGCCGCCTTGATGCAGGCATCATAATTTCCACCCGCCAGGGATGCGGAATCCCTTTTTGCTTCCGGATCAATCTGTTCCGGATCAAGATAAACATCCAGGCCAATATAGGTACTGGTAAAGGCCGGCAAAGCGTTGCCAACGATACTCCCGAGCAGGACGACCAGGAATAACAGGGCAGCCATGATGGATACCAGCCCAATTGCCTGAAAACGCAGCTCGGCTGCCCGCCTTTTTCCCAGACTGGCCTTTACCTTCTCCAGGGTAGTGATGGATTTCCCGCCGGTGTCAGACGTGCTGTCATTCATATTGTTCACGGTATTTACGGACGATATACAGGGAAATGATGTTCAGAACCAGCGTAACGACAAATAACACCAGTCCGAGGGCAAAAGCCGCCAGTGTTTTGGCACTGTCGAATTCCTGATCACCCACCAGGAGGGTTACTATCTGGGTCGTTACGGTGGTGACTGCTTCCAGCGGATTGAAGGTCAGGTTGGCCGTAAGACCTGAAGCCATGACGACAATCATGGTTTCGCCGATTGCCCGCGACGCTGCCAGCAGTATTCCACCCACAACCCCCGGTAATGCAGCGGGTATGACGACCTGCCGAATGGCTTCAGATTGGGTGGCTCCCAGTGCGTAGGCACCATCCCTGAGGGATTGGGGCACCGCGTTGATGAAATCATCCGCCAGCGAGGAAACAAAAGGAATAATCATGATACCCATTACCAGACCCGCCGCCAGCGCACTCTCTGAACTGACATCCAGGCCTATCCGGCTGCCCAGTTCCCGTATGGCGGGGGCCAGCACCAGGGCGGCAAAAAACCCGTAGACGACTGTCGGTATACCCGCCAGAATCTCCAGCAGAGGCTTGGCGATGGCGCGGAAGCGGGGACTGGCATACTCGGACAAGTAAATTGCCGACAACAAACCAACCGGCACCGCAACACTGAGAGCTATCAGCGAAATGAGCAGGGTACCCATGAAAAGCGGAATGGCGCCAAAGGCTCCCTCCGAGGCAACCTGATCGCTCCGCATGGCGGTTTGGGGACTCCAGGAGGTTCCAAAAAGAAATTCCGTTACAGGTATCCGGTTAAAGAACCGGAGACTTTCCAGCAATACTGACAAAATGATTCCGATCGTGGTCAGAACGGCCAGTGAGGAGCAAAGAATCAGCAGGTAACGAACCCAGGTTTCCACGTGGTTCCTTGCATGAAAACCGGGGGCTATCCTGGAATAGGCCAACCACCCGCCAACCAGACTGACGACCAGCGTCACGAAAGCCATAATCTGATTACTGGTAGACGACAGTTCACGGTATTTACCGACTGCCCGCAGGACATCCTCGGACTCACTGGAGGTGCCGTTCACTACATTTTTGACGTCATTCATAAAGAGCCCCAACTGCTCTGCAGATTGGGACATGATCTCCACAGGCAACCCGGAGACAATCAGATGAGTGAGTATTGAATCCTCAAATGAAAACCAAAGTGATATGACGGCCAGCCCTGGAAACAGAAACCACATGGCAGCATAATTGCCATAATATACCGGCAATGAGTGCAATCTGGAACAGCGTCCCTCCACCAGGCGAACGGATTTAGTCCGCGCCAAATAGTACATTAGTGCAGCCAGAACCAGAATCAAAAAAATCAGGGTTGTTTTTTCCATGGGAACGACGGTAAGCAACCAAATCTTGAAATTGTGGGTAAATACGGCCCCCCCCTGGCCTGCCGCTATCAGCATCCGGGCGCGAGTGCCTGCATCATATCCCTTAACCGGAACGTACCCGTATCGCGAAAGTACACGAAAGTACGCCCGCTTTTTAGCAATTCCATATTACTGAAGTGTGTCATGCCAGCGATTTTGCAAGCATCATCCTGTCTTGGAGGCTGTTTGGCAGGTTTGCCAATGACTCAATGAATTGGATGCGTGGCAGAAGGCCGGTACGATTGGCCATCTGGATACTCAAACCCGGCCTGGCATTGACTTCAAGCAGCAAGGGCCCCCTGTTTTTGTCCAGAACAATATCCACTCCGATAAAACCCATACCTGTACAATCATGGCATCTCGCATTAAGGCAGAGAATATCATCCCAATACGGGATGGTAATGCCTGAGAGTTCGTTACCGGTATCAGGATGATGCAGAATAGGCTTTCCCTGCCAGTATCCTCCCCGGGTGGTGCCGTGATTCATGTGAATACCCACCCCTACCGCACCCTGGTGTAAATTGGCTTTCCCCCGTGAGAGTCGGGTTGGTAGACGCAGCATTGCCATGACGGGAATGCCCCTGAAAACAAGGGTTCTGATGTCAGGTACCCCGCGGTGGCTCACTCCATCGAAGCAGGAATCAAAATCAACCCGGTATTCTATCAGGGCCATATCCGGCCTTCCGCCGAGGCTGTACATACCACCCAGAATATTTGAAACATGGTGCGACAACCCAGCCACGGTGTAGCCGTACCCATTGACGCATATATATTCGTGTGTATTACGGGAATCTATGATCAGTATACCTTCCCCTCCGCATCCCCGAGCTGGCTTGATTACAAAAGACGGCTTGTCATGCAACAGGGCCGGTAAGTCCGCTATCTGATGCTCTATTTCAATAACGCCGTATAAATCAGGCACAGGAATACCGTGCCGGACAGCCACTGCCTTGGAAGTTATCTTGTCATCCACCAGGGGATAACGATGCCTGGGATTGTATTTCGAAATATAATCCGCATTTCTCTTGTTGATCCCCAGCACGCCCAGTGCCGACAACTGTCGCCACGGGAATATGGACATCACTTGAACCAGGTAAGGGCCATCCTGAAACGCCACAATTCAGTCAGACGATAGCCAGTGTAGCGTCCAAGCAGGAGGGTTGCAGCCAGAATAATCAGCAACAGTTCGGGAAACGTGAACACCAGATGCCCAATGTAGTGGCTGCTCATCAGTAAATAGCCCAGTGCGGCTACCGCAAGGGTTCCGATTCCCTGCTTGATGGCCTCGGTGCTTCCCAATTCTTCCCAAACCAGCGACATTCGTTCTATTGACATGGTGATGATAACCATGGGAAACAGTGCCAGGGACAGCCCCCGTTCAAACCCCAGCTTATAACTAATCACCGAAATGGCCAGCATAAGCATAATGACGATGATAAGCACTGAGGCCAGGCGGGGTACCAGTAATAACTTTAGATATTCCAGATAAAACCGGAATAAAAGCCCCAGGGATATCAGGCTTGTGAAAAGTATCAGCCCCCACAGCAATTCCGTTTCCCTGAATGCCAGTGCAATCAGAATGGGCATGAAGGTTCCAAATGTTTTCACGCCGACCACATTACGCAACAGTACGATGAGCAGCGCTCCAACCGGTATCATGAGCAGAATACGGTAAATATTCTGGGTTTGCACCGGCAGACGCATCAATGAAAACTCCATCATGCGTGAATTGAGTTTTCTGGCCCGTTGCTCCGCTACTACAGTCATATCGAGCGAGTGCTTTCCTACCGAAAATTCAAGTCGGGAATTTTTTCCGCCACTCAATTGGAGAATATCATGATCGCCCCGACTCCATATCATGGAGTCGCGAGGCAAGCCGGTTTCTCCTGTCCATGGACTGATCGCCACCCAGTGGGTGCCATCATGAACCTCAAGCCAGGGAGTCAGGGATTTATGGTTCAAACCATCCTTGAGCGTAAGCGTCCGAACCAGTCGTGCCGGGACATTACCCTGATTGAGCAATCCCGCAATACGGATAATCCAGGCTTCATCCCGATTAACGTCTTGATGAAGTAATTCGACATTGGAATCCGGGGAACCGGAATTCAGCCTTTTCAGCATTTCCCGAGCAAAGGAAATGTTATCGGCTGATTTGGTACGCACTTCCGTGACAAGCGTGGTAATGGCTGATGCCATGTATTCAGGAAACTGATCCGGTTTTACGTCCGGTACGGCCACCTCGCCGGGACTGGAATCAGTAATTGATATTTCATCAGGAGCCAAATGCAGTCGATAATATAAAACCTGATAGCCACTGGTATTGCGGACTGCCCACTGAATTTTTCGATCCTGGCCAGTGTCATCAATGTTCAGGCCATAATTGCCTGAGACAAAATTCTCGTCGACAACAATGAAACCCTCAGGATCACGCGGCACCCGCAAATCAAGCTTGACCGGCACCTCCCGGTAGGCTTTGAATTCCATGCGTGCTTCTATCGTCCAGACATCCGCCCGGGTTGTGGGTACCAGTGGCAACCCCAGATAGGTAACCTTATACCAGAGAACTACCAGACCTGTAATCACCAGCAGGGATGTCAACAGTTTGATATGCAGATTGATCGACATGAGCCGGATGAGACAACTTTACACGACAACCCCAACAGCCAGGGATCCAAGGAAACCCGATCCGGGTCAATTTTTTCTACCCGCATGACAGGTATCCCTGTCTCCGGGATAGAGAAACGTGGCACCCGAATCAACATAGGCCACACCTTCCAGGAAACTGCGGCCCAATAACAATGGATAATTGAAGTTACTACGATCAACCAGGGTTATTTCAGTGTCGTAGGTTCTGCCATTTTTGCATAATTGCATCATGACAACATCCCGAGGACTGACACCCGCCTTGCGTTCCTTGATATACGCCGTTCTTGTCAGGGGTCTTTCTACCATTATTTTCTTGCCAGCCTCCTGATCGTACAGTTCAAACCGCACCCAGTTTGTATCCGCCTTTCTGAAATGCTCAACCCTGCTGGCATGAAGGGACGAGGTTTTGGCACCGGTATCGAGTTTGGCTGTCAACCGGATTCCCCAAGGCTGTACATGGATTGATTCCAGCCAGCCCATAATCACAATGTGCCCGGCCGTACCGACTGAATCGACTGCCCCTGAACATTGCGATGCACCTGATAGCCCCAGTACTGCCATCAGGATTACTGCTATCGGATACTTCATATTTTTTCGCCATATACCCCTGATTCTGTGCCCTCAAGGGATACCTGATATACAGGATGTCTGCCTGCTCCCATCGTACTCCAAACTGTCTCGATAGCCTTGTTCGTGTCTCTTTGTGTTTTGAGTGAATCCGGTTTTTTGGCCATGAAACACCTGAGGAGGCGCAGGGTGAAGAATCGTCCGGTTCAAACCGGAACGGGCAGACGCACCCTGCACATCAGCACGGAAACCTCACCGTCCGGATGAGGAATCCGGTATCTGGCACTTATTCCTTGCCAACCGTGTTCAGGCCATGCTTCTGACTGGCATAGTAGGCCGCAATGTCAGTGATGTCTTCATCTGATAAACCTGCGGCAAATCCAGCCATAATGGCGTTTTTACGGCTACCCGATTTATATTCCTTCAATGCCTTTATCAGATAACTTTCGTATTGGCCAGCCAGTTTTGGATAAGTAGAATCCTCGCTATTGCCATCTTCACCATGACAACCGGCACACAAGCCTGCCTTTTCTGCGCCCTTGCCAACATCACCCGTCACCGGCAATGCCGCGTTGTTATTGCGAAAGCGGGATACATACAGTGCGATGTCTTCCATGTCATCCTGGGACAGGGTGGTGGCATTCGCCTGCATGCTGGTATGCTTTCTCTGCGCGGTTTGATAAGCCTTGAGGGCAGCAACCACATAGTCGGCATGTTGGCCGCCGATACGAGGTACATGATAGGATGGATAGCTGTTTGAATACCCGGTTATGGCGTGGCATCCCGCGCAGGTATAGAATTTCTTCTGGCCCTGCTCACTGTCGCCGACTGCTTGCGCCTGGCCAATGCCAAACATCAGCAAAACGGCAACGCCCGGCAAGAACTTGACTGAATCATATTTCATGAATATCTCCGAAGATTGGTTTAATGGTTGAAAACTGGAAACGGATACCGTCCTCCTGAATTCTGAACGGATCAGAACAAGCCCAAAGACGACCGCGCACGAAAAACCCGGTTGACCCGGGTTTTCATTCCTTGTGCGATGCGGCCAGGCCATCCAGTTAGTCCAGGGCACAGTGGCTTCAGTTTACCTCATAAACCGTAACTGAATCCACATCACATACTCAAAGCCTGCTTCAACTGCTCTTCAACCTCATCAGCGTCCATGGTTGCCGCATCATTTGCAATCTCATCCGAGTCAAGGGTCGATGCTCGCAGTCTTCTTTCCTGATGATAGGCCAGACCGGTGCCTGCCGGTATTAACCGACCGACAATCACGTTTTCCTTGAGTCCCTGCAACTTGTCGCTCAGCCCACGGATAGCCGCTTCAGTAAGTACTCGAGTCGTTTCCTGGAAGGACGCCGCTGAAATGAATGATTCGGTAGCCAGAGAGGCTTTGGTGATTCCCAACAGCACAGGCTCATAGCAGGCCGGTATTTTGCCGCGTGCCTGCAGTTCATCGTTTTCATCGTATACCCGTGAACGATCCACCTGTTCTCCCTTGAGAAAACTGGAATCTCCCGGTTCGGTGATTTCGATCTTGCGCAGCATCTGCCGGATGATGACCTCAATATGCTTGTCGTTGATCTTTACACCCTGGAGACGATAAACATCCTGAATCTCCTTGACCAGATAGGAAGCCAGTTCCGGAATGCCCCGCAAACGCAGAATGTCATGGGGTGTCAGGTCACCCTCGGCAATGGTTTCTCCCTGTTCAACATGTTCGCCCTCAAAAACCGTAATGTGTCGCCACTTGGGTATCAGCAACTCGTGTTGCAGACCATGGATATCAGTAATGACAATACGCCGTTTACCTTTGGTTTCCTTACCAAAACTGATGGTGCCACTTGCCTCAGCCAAAATGGCAGGATCCTTGGTTTTGCGTGCTTCAAACAGGTCAGCAACCCGTGGCAGACCCCCGGTAATATCGCGGGTTTTGCTGGATTCCTGGGGAATTCTGGCCAATACGTCTCCGACCTGTACCAGGCCACCATCCTGAACACCAATAACGGCACCCGCCGGCAGAAAATACTGGGCCGCAATGTCAGTTGAGGGAATCCGGATATCGTTACCGTCTTCGTCGACCAATTTGACCATGGGCCGCAAATCCTTGCCACCGCCCCCGCGCTGTTTTGGATCAATGACTACCATGGAACTCAGACCGGTCACGTCATCGGATTGCTCACGTACGGTTAAACCTTCAATAAAATCGACCGTCCTGGCATACCCTTTTACTTCGGTAATTACAGGATGGGTATGAGGATCCCAGTTGACGACAATTTGACCGGCCTTTACTTGATCGCCGTCCTTGACGGAGAGTACTGCGCCGTAGGGTATTTTGTAGCGTTCACGCTCACGTCCGTGTTCATCAATGACGCTGACCTCACCCGAACGTGAAACGGCCACCAGATTACCATCCTTGTTCTCGACCGTTTTCAGGTTGGTTAGCTTGATACTGCCACTGGATTTGACTTCGACGTTGCTGATGGCAGCCGACCGTGACGCCGCCCCGCCGATATGGAAGGTGCGCATGGTCAACTGGGTTCCCGGTTCGCCGATGGACTGAGCGGCAATGACCCCGATGGCTTCGCCGATATTGACTTTATGCCCCCTGCCCAAATCACGCCCATAGCAAGAACTGCATACACCGTAGCGGGTTTTACAGGTAATGACCGAACGCACCCGGACATTATCCACACTGTTGTCCTCCAGTAACTGAACGGCCGATTCATCCAGCATGGAACCGGCTGTCAGCAGCAGTTGGTGCCCTGAGGGATCATGGGTATCCTCCGCCAGTACCCGTCCCAGCACCCGTTCGGCCAGGGCTTCCACCACGTCTCCCCCCTCACTCCGGGGCGACATCAACAAACCGTCATTGGTGCCACAATCCTGCTCGGTGATAACCAAATCCTGGGCCACATCGACCAGACGACGGGTCAGATACCCCGAGTTTGCTGTTTTAAGTGCCGTGTCCGCCAGGCCCTTACGGGCACCGTGGGTTGAAATGAAGTACTGCAATACGTCCAGCCCTTCACGGAAATTGGCAGTAATGGGCGTTTCGATAATGGAACCGTCCGGTTTGGCCATCAATCCACGCATGCCAGCCAATTGGCGAATCTGGGCCGCAGAACCTCTGGCTCCCGAATCGGCCATCATATAAACTGAATTGAACGATTTTTGATGAACCCTGTTGCCGTTATCAAGGGCAACTTCTTCAGTTCCCAACCCTTCCATCATCACTTTGGCCACCTGATCGTTGGCATGCGACCAGATATCCACAACCTTGTTGTAACGTTCACCATCGGTCACCAGGCCTGAGGCATATTGATTCTGGATTTCCTTGACTTCCTGCTCGGCCGCCTGAATGATTTCCCCCTTGCGGGTCGGAATGGCCATATCGTTAATTCCGAATGATACCCCCGCCCGAGTGGCAAATGAAAAGCCCATGTACATCAGTTGGTCAGCAAACACCACCGTGGCTTTCACTCCCAGGCTACGGTAGCAGGTGTTAATCAAGCGGGATATGTTTTTCTTGGTCATATCCTGATTGATGATGCTGAAAGGTAATCCTTCCGGCACAATTGACCAGATGATGGCACGGCCTACAATGGTGTCGACCCGGCGGGTTTGACAGGTCTTCTCACCACTCTCGGTCAAGGTGTGTTCCTGAATACGCACGGTAACCCGCGCCTGCAAATCGACCACCCTGTTCTGATAGGCTCGTTGCAATTCTGATATGTCGGCAAATTTCATCCCGGTGCCTCGGGCATCCACTCTTTCCCTACTCATGTAGTAGAGTCCCAGCACCACGTCCTGGGTGGGATTGATGATCGGCTCACCGTTGGCCGGCGATAGAATGTTGTTGGTTGCCATCATGAGGGAGCGAGCCTCCAACTGGGCCTCCAGTGACAACGGAACGTGGACAGCCATCTGGTCACCGTCAAAATCTGCGTTGAACGCGGTGCAGACCAGCGGGTGCAACTGAATGGCCTTACCCTCAATCAGAATGGGCTCAAACGCCTGGATACCCAGTCGGTGCAGGGTCGGTGCCCGGTTAAGCATGACAGGATGCTCACGGATAACTTCATCAAGAATATCCCATACGTCAGGGCTTTCCTTTTCCACCATCTTTTTGGCGGCCTTGATGGTAGTTGCCAGTCCACGAAATTGCAATTTACTGAAAATAAACGGCTTGAATAACTCCAGAGCCATTTTTTTGGGAAGACCGCACTGATGAAGTCGCAGGGTTGGCCCCACCACAATAACGGAACGTCCGGAATAATCCACGCGCTTACCCAGCAAGTTCTGCCGAAATCGCCCCTGCTTGCCCTTGATCATGTCTGCCAGCGATTTCAGGGGCCGCTTGTTGGAACCGGTGATGGCCCGTCCGCGCCGACCGTTATCCAGCAAGGCATCCACAGCCTCCTGCAACATGCGTTTCTCGTTACGGACGATGATGTCGGGTGCATTGAGATCAAGCAATCGTTTCAAACGATTGTTACGATTGATGACCCTGCGATACAGATCATTCAAATCGGAGGTGGCAAAACGGCCTCCATCCAGCGGCACCAGTGGGCGCAGTTCCGGCGGCAATACCGGCAGTACAGTTAGGATCATCCACTCCGGACGGTTGTTTGACGAAATCAGTGACTCTATCGCCTTGAGACGCTTGGTGTGTTTCTTTATCTTGGTTTCCGAATGGGTACTGTCAATTTCCTCGCGTAGACGCACGACCTCAGCCGGTAAATCCATGGTTTTGAGCATCTCATGAATCGCTTCAGCCCCCATTTTGGCTTCAAACTCATCACCGTGCTGCTGGAAGGCCTGCTGATATTCTTCCTCGGTCAGCAAATGACTGCGAATCAGACTGGTCATGCCCGGTTTAATGATGACATAGGACTCAAAATAGAGTACCCGCTCGATTTCACGGAGGGTCATATCCAGTAGCAAGGCAATCCGTGATGGCAGGGATTTGAGAAACCAGATATGAGCGACCGGGCTGGCCAACTCAATATGCCCCATCCGTTCACGGCGAAATTTGGATAGCGTGACTTCCACGCCACATTTTTCACAAATGACACCCCGGTGTTTAAGACGCTTGTATTTGCCACACAGACATT
>CAIVXW010000012.1 GCA_903910005.1 uncultured Methylococcaceae bacterium | reverse complement strand
TGAGTTTTCGTGCAACAGACTGATGCGGACACGGCTGTAGGCTCCCACCAGTTTCTCGATCTTCATGGCAGCACTCAGGGCCGCCGCACCGCCGCCGATCACCAGAATGTCTGCAGCCTGATCGTTGGGTTCCGGCTTGCGCCAGTGACCGGCCGAATTGATGAAGCAGGACAGCATCACGCCGTAAAACAGGATGTGTTCAGTCAGGGTTTCCGGCAACAACGAGGCAAAAAAGGCAAAGGCGGCCAGCAGAAACAGGGACAGGGGCCGCAGCAGGATACCGGCAATCATCAGCAAACCAGCCGAAACCTCAACCAGGGCCATGAACAGGGAAAACCCTTGGGGAGCCGCCGAGAGCAGCGGAACCCGGTACATTTCAATGATCCCGACCGCCAGATTGGGCTGCATGATTTTGAAGGTCACCCCCAGATACAGCATGGTAAAACCGGTCAGCACCCGCATGATGGCCTGAGCCCGGCAACGCGGCTGGGCATCCAGCCAGGCCACCACCCCGACCAGCGAAGCCGGTACGGGCAAGGGCAGATAGTGCCGCCCCGGCCCTTGCAGCAGCAGGTACAGGCACGACCCCAGAATGGCCCCGCCGTAGGCCAGAAATCCCAACCCGAACAGCCACCCGGCCAGCAGACCCAGCAGCATCAGCAGGATGGCACAGAAACGGACGTAGATACCGAACAGGATGGCCAGCCCGAGCAGTACCTCAAACCAGCGCAACCAGCCCCAGCCCGGATCCAGCAGTTTCAGTTCCAGATCCGGGGCAAACAGGGTGGGAGAACTGAACATCTCAACCCCGGTACGGGGTTCCAGCCCGAAGGCGGAGGAAATCAGCATCCAGGCCAGACAGACCCGGAGTATGCGGGGAACATGGTCGCCGTAGGAGGCCAGCCGGGCCTGCAGATCGGGAAACAACTCACGGGCACCGGTAAATCCCAACCGGATCCAGCCCAGGATGAACAGGAGAAACATGGCGATCATCGCCACGTTGGTAAATGACAACCCGGTGTAAAGTGCCGGTTTGGGCAGGGCATTCAGGTGAGCGATTTGTTCAGGGGTCAATACCCAGCGTTCGTGGGCAGTGGCGATCACCGGAAAAAACGGCAGCAGGCCGCCCAGTAGGGGGAGCCTGATTGATGCCAGCGTGAAAGTAGGTTGGTTTGTGTGCATGCCTCATCCTCCCGCAGCCTCCCCCTTAGCCCATTCATAAGGCCGAGGCAGGCTGGATTGATCGTTATACGGTCGTATTCTTATGGTTTTGCCGGGTCATGATCCGGGATGATCGGCCCGGGTATTGGGGACAATACCCGTTCAATAAATCAGAACAGATCGTTTACCGGGAGGGATAATCTATCACAAAGCAGAACCGGATGATGCGGGCACGATCGTATCAATTGGCTGTACTGAATGAAGCCGGACGGGAAGATGGGACAGGGGGATCAGGGGTCAGGGGCAATAGCCGATGTCTCCCACTGGCTGAAGGGGTGACGGGCCAGGTGGGTATTGTAGTAGCGGACATCCCGGGTCACTTCAACGCCCAGCCAGTCAGGTCGGTCAAAGTATTCGTCAACCGAATCCAGTTCAATCTCCGCCACCACCAGACCGGCATTTTCCCCTTCAAACACGTCAATCTCCCAGGTGTGGGAACCCTGTCTGACGAAATACCGCTGTTTTTCCACCACCGGGGTTTTGCTGAGTTGATTCAGCATGTCATGGGCATCGCTGACGGGAATTTCATATTCAAACTCCAGCCGTGCGGACCCTATGGTCACCCCCTTCAGGTTCAACCAGGCCTGATCGCCGGACACCCTCACCCTGACCGAGCAATCCGTTTCCTGATTGAGGTAAGCCTGGCGGTAGTGAACTGATCCGGTGACCTGGCTGCGCCAGCCATCGTGACGCAGCAAAAATTTGCGTTCTATTTCAAGAGCCATGTTGAGTCAGGTTGAATAGCGGGTGGGTAAGTCGTCACGGTTCCAGCGAATTGTTCCAGTCTTCCCAGTAAGGTTTGGGCTGAAATCGTTCGTAGAGAAAATCAATGAAGGTGCGAACCTTGGCTGACAGGTGTTTGCGGTGTGGATAGACCGCATGGATTTCAAGCACGGCTGGCAGATAATTGGTCAGCACGGTTTGCAGCCGACCTTTGGAGATGTCCTGACCGACCATGTAAGTAGGTAGCAGAACCAGGCCTAGCCCGTGGATTGCGGCCAGCCGCAACGCATCGGCTACATTGGATTGCAGATTGCCGGTCACCTTGACGGTGGTCAGCCCGCCACTGGGGGTGGTGAACTGCCATTGATCACGTGGGGGCATGCTGGAATTGATCAGGCAATTGTGCTTCCGCAAGTCTTCAGGTGTCTGCGGTATGCCGTGTCTGGAAAAATAGCCCGGCGAGCCACACACAACCCGTTTGGAACTGGCCAGCTTGCGGGCAATCAGGCTGGAGTCACGCAGTTCGTCCAGGTGAATGGCCAGATCAAATCCTTCCTCAATCAAATCGACGTGCCCGGTTTGCAGTATCAGTTCGACGTTCACGTCAGGGTAGGCACTGGTATAAGCCGATATGGCAGGTGCCAGGTGGTACGCCCCGAAAAAAGGGGCGGCGTTCACCTTGAGGGTACCACGGGGTTCAGTCTGTAACCGGGTCACCGCAATTTCCATCTCCTCCATTTCATCCAGAATCTGCAGGCATCGCTCCAGATAAACGACGCCGACCTCCGTCAGGCTGAGGTTGCGGGTGGTTCGGTTGATCAACCGGATGCCCAGGCTGTTTTCGAGTTGCATCACGTGCTTGGTGACCATTGCACGGGAAAGACCGAGTTCCTTGGCAGCCGAAGCGAAACTACCTGCTTTGGCAACTTTGGTAAAAACCTGCATGCTGTTGAGTTTATCCATGGGCCTGATTCGCGGGATCGTTTTGTTTATGGAGACAATCAGTAATTTTTATTGGTCATTGTAAACCAGAAGTGGTGTAATTTACACCGTGGCCAACTGATGAAACACGCTTTCGACCAGAAAGCAGGAGGTTAGTGAAATGAAACGTCGCTTGAGTCTTGTGCTGGCATTCGTCGCCACGGTCATGACCGCGTCTGCGTGGGCCGATGAACCCAGTGTACAGCAAATTGCGGAATCCCGTGCTGCCGAGTGGAATGCCGCCTTCGCCCGGGGCAAGGTGGATGACATTCTGTCGTTGTACACCGAAAACGCCATTCTGCTGCAACCCAATGGTTCTGTCTCGAAAAATTTGCGTGAAATTCGCGAATTCTGGCAGGTTCTGATTCAGAAGGGGGTGTATGCCATGGATATCGTCACGGCCCGCTGCGGGGATGACAACACCATCATCACTACAGCCACCCTGTCTGATGTTAAAACACTGCAAAACCCAAGCCATGAAACCATGAAATACCGTTACAATGGTGTGCTTTACAGCGTCTTCAAACGTCAAGCCGATGGAACCTGGAAAGCCAAGGTTCAGCAATGGTCAGGCAGTAACCCGATTTAGGCAATTGAACGGCACTCTCGCCACAGACCGGCGAGAGTGCTAGACTGAATTCCTGAGTAGCCCGGTCGGGAATTGCCCGACACAACAGGGTGATCTCTACCCGTGTCCGCCTCTTCAATGAGGTTTCCTTTATTTCACAGACAATGATCGAGGACTATCGAATGATTCACGAGCTCCCCCCCCTGCCCTACGCACCCGATGCGCTGGCTCCTTACATTTCGGCGGAAACCCTGGAGTTTCATTATGGCAAACACCACGCGACCTATGTAACGAACCTCAATAATCTGATTGCGGGAACCGAGTTTGAAAATTTGTCGCTCGAAGAGATCGTCAAGCGTTCCAGCGGTGGCATTTTCAACAACGCTGCGCAGGTCTGGAATCATACGTTCTACTGGAACGGACTCAAGCCCAACGGCGGCGGTGCCCCCACCGGTGCCATTGCCGCAGCCATTGATGCGGCATTTGGCTCATTCGATCAATTCAGGGAGGATTTCACCAAGTGCGCCGTCACCACGTTTGGGTCAGGCTGGGCCTGGCTGGTCAAAAACGCCGATGGCTCCCTGGCTCTGGTCAGCACCAGCAATGCAGGTTGCCCGCTCACCGCAGGTCAAACACCGATTTTGACCTGCGACGTGTGGGAACACGCCTATTACATTGATTACCGCAATGCCCGTCCCAAATACCTGGAGGCATTCTGGAACCTGGTCAACTGGGACTTCGCCTCAGCCAATCTGGGTTAATGGCGGGTGAGGGGGTGAGGCAGGGATTGGTTCACCGGGCGGCCAGGATAGCCACCCCCCTCACCCCTCACCCCTCGTCCCTTATCCCTTCATCCCCTTGAGTCGGTTCAGTCGCTCCGACAGCGAGCCGCCGGTTGGCGTGGCTTCGCCATTGGCTTCGGCCAATGCCTGCTCAATCAGAACGTTCTTTTCAGCTTCGGCAGGTGCCAGCAACCGTGCCCGCAACTGGGCAGCGTCTGCGTCCTGGCGGGCGGAACTGGCGGCCCGCTCCATTGCTTCCACCGCCTTTGAATAACTCGATGACCGCTGTTTGATGCCGGCCACCCGTTGGGCGGTCTCCTCGCGGCGCAGGGCGGCTTCGCGTTCCTGCTCGGCCCTGAGCATGTCCCGCTTGGCCCGGCTGGCGGTTTCCCGCAGGTTTTTCATTTCTTCCGCCATCTGTTTGGCACTGCTTTCCAGTGCATTAAGCAATTCCTCTGCATCATCGGATTCGCGTTGTTCCCGCTCGATTTCCGGAGCGGCCTCTTCCATCAAGCGCAATAATTCATCCAGCGCGGCGGCGATTTCAGTGTTGCCGGGATTGAGTTCCAGATCGGCCTGCAGTTTTTCGGCGGCCTTCATCCGGCGATTCTGCAAGGCTACCACGGCGTCGACTTCCTTCTTTTCCTTTTGATAATCGGCCCGGGCCTTGGCAACCTCTTCCGAAATCACCCGAAACTGCGATTCCACTTCCAGAATGGCGGCTTCGGTCATGGCATCGGGATCGGCTGATGCAAGCAGCTCGGCGACTTTCTCACTGGCTTGTTGGGCCTTGGCCCGGCCCAGATTTTTGAACAGATCAAGCATACGGATTTTCACCTCTTGGTTGGTTGATGATGGGTGTTAATGATAACGTCAGTTCGGGTTAAGGACAGGGTGAATGGTTAAGTGGTGAATAGCGTGTGGTATGCCGTTGAGCGCGGCCATCCTGGCAGCCCGGTGGGTCAGTGGCGAGTGAGTGCCGCATACCAACCAGCAATCCATGCCCCCATTCCCCATTCCCCATTCCCCACTCGCCATGCGCCATGCGCCATTCGCCCCTTATCCCGAATTCACGCCAATGATATGCGGGTGGACTAACCGTCTGACAAGGGATCGGCATTAGCCCCGGTCTGCGCTGGGTGTGGCTCCTGTAGTTCCGCGACCCTTTTCTCCAGCTTGCGGAGGCGGCTCCACATAGCATGCAGTTTGGGAAAAACCGCCATGTTTTTCAGATATTGCTGAAGCGGTTGCACCGGGCCACCGGCGTACTGGCCGGCTTCACGGATGCTGTTGGGTAACCCGGCCCGGTGCAGCAACAGGGTGTCGTCCGGTACCGTGACATGATCAAGCACGCCGGTCTGCCCGGAGGCGATCACCCGTTTGCCAAACCGGCTGGAACCGGAAATGCCCGAGTGTGCACAAATAATGCAATCCTCGCCAATCTCGACGTTGTGACCGATATGACACAAGGCATCAATGACGGCCCCGGCCCGAATGACCGTAGAACCGTACGTTGCCCGGTCAATGGTGGTATTGGCACCGATTACCACCCGATCCTCAATCACCACATTGCCGGTATGGGGTATGCGGTAGTTGTGACGGGCGGCATCCTGGGCAAAACCAAAACCTTCGGATCCGATGACACAGCCGGACTTGAGGATGACCTCAGCCCCGATCTGACACTGGTATCCTACCGTGCAGCGCGGGTGCAGTACGCTGTTGGACCCGATACAGGCGGCCCGTTCGATGACCGAATGGGCCATGATGACCACGCCACCCGCCAGCGTTACGTCCGCACCGATGACCACACCCGGCCCAATGACGGCGTCATCCGGTACGGTGACGCTGGCATGGATCACGGCGGAAGGATGAACATTTTGTGCCCATTCGACGGCGCGGACATCCCGATCGGCCCAGGTTTGTTTGATGAGGGCCATCGCCAGCCGGACGTTGGGGGCAATCAGGCAGGTGATGCCACAGTCCTCACCCAGCTCTCCGGCCAGGGCGACAGTGGTGACCACAACCGCCGGGCTCTGCGTCCGAACGGTGGCCAGATAACGGGCATGATCGACAAAGACCAGATCCCCGCTCCGGCATTCCTCAATGGGTGCGATGCGTTCGATCAGGCAGTCAGTGCCCTGCATCGCGGTCAGGAT
>CAIVXW010000011.1 GCA_903910005.1 uncultured Methylococcaceae bacterium | reverse complement strand
CTTTCCAGGGGCACGACGGCTTCAGCACCTCCGAGTTGAATGGCTACCTGCGGCATGCCAAATACCACACAACTGGCTTCGTCCTGGGCCAGGGTTTTGCCGCCAGCCTGGCGAATTTTCAGCAAACCCCTTGCGCCATCCTTGCCCATACCGGTCAGGAGCGCGGCTGCGGCATTGCTGCCGGCAGCGATGGCAACCGAATCAAACAGAACGTCCACGGCAGGACGGCTGTAATTGACGGGTTCTCCCTCTTTCAGGCTGATCCGGTACTCTCCGCCCGAGCGAAGCACCTGCATGTGACGGGTACCGCCCGGAGCCAGCAACACCCGTCCGGCCATGATCCGGTCTCCCGGTTCGGCTTCCTTGACGCTCATGCGACTGAGGGTGTTGAGCCGTTCGGCAAAGGTTGCGGTAAAACCGGGCGGCATGTGCTGGACAATAACGATACCGGGGGCATCAGCCGGAAAGGCGGGGATGATGCGGCCCAAGGCTTCCACGCCGCCGGTGGAGGCACCGATGGCAATGATGCGATCCGTGGTTTCACCCAGGTTGGCAACCGGTTCCAGTTCATGGGCGGGAGTGCGGCGGGCATAACAGGAAACGTCTACCCGGGCAGCCAGCTTGATTCGGCGATTGATGTCCTCCAGCAGAAGCGGCAAACCATCAACCACTCCGACCGCCGGTTTGGCAATTACGTCCACCGCCCCGGCTTCCAGCGCGTCCAGGGTGATGCGCTTGCCTTCCTGGGTCAGCGAACTGATCATGACCGTAGGCGTGGGGATCACTGACATATAGCGTTTGAGAAAGGTTACCCCGTCCATGCGTGGCATTTCCACATCCAGGGTAATCACGTCGGGACGCAGTTCAACGAGCAAATCCCGGGCCTGATAAGGGTCACTGGCCTGGCCTGCCACCACCAGCTCGGGATCTCGGGCTATGCCATTGCAGAGAATTTTCCGCACCAGTGCCGAATCATCGACGATCAATACCCTGATCGGTTTTGTTTTGCTTGCAGTCATGCCATTTTCCGGTAAATACCGCTGGTTACGGGAGTCCAGGGAGAATTCAGGTCACGCAGCGACTCCGTTACACTGGTGACCAGCCAGCCTCCCGGTTCAGTGACCTCATAAAGGGCCTGCACCGTGCTGATCTGATGGGGTTTGTCAAAGTAATACAGTACGTTACGGCAAAACACGACATGAAACAGGCGACGGAATGGATAGGGACTGAGTTTGAGATTCAGCCGACGAAACAGGCATAGATGCCTTATTTCATCCCTGATGCGGTATTGTTCGATGCCGGTGGGCTGGAAGTACCGTTCGATCAGGGAAGGGGGGGTATGCTCCAGATGATTGAAGGTATAAATACCGGATTCAGCCTGGGCAATGACTGGGGCACTGATGTCGGTGCCCAGTATGGATACTTTGGCGGCTGTCTCGCCAATACCCCACTGTTCGCATAAAATCATTGCCAGGGTGTAGGTTTCATCGCCGGTTGATGCCGCCGCATTCCAGAGTCTGAGTTTTTCATTGGGCAGTGAGGGTACGATATGACGGGCAAAATAATTCAATACCTGGGGTTCCCTGAAGAAATAGGTGTGGTTGGTTGTGGCAGCATGAATCACCGCACTTTGCAGTTCGCTGGACTGACTGCCCAGCAGGTGTGATTCCAGTTCCGGAAAGCCTGAATAGCCAAAGCGGTCACAAACCCGCTGTAACCGGTTAATGAGCAGTTCCTTCTTTTTTTCCTCATAAAAAATACCGGCCCGCTCATGCAGCCAGGCTTTTATTCGCTGCAGGCTGGTTTCATCATCCGGTCGTGTCAATCCCGTAAACACCGGCATCACGGCTGCTCCCCGGCCAGTTGCTCGCAATCAAGCACAATGGCAATTTCGCCGGTGGCCAGCAAGGCACCGCCCAGGCTGGCGCGGATCTGTTCCAGTGGCCCCAGCAGTGGCTTCATGACAACCTGTTGCTGGTCAAAAATTTCATCGACCGGCAACCCCAGTCGACCGGAACTGGTATTGAAAACCACGATAATCCGGGTTTCGAGCGGGGCAATGTCATTGTCGGGTTCACCGTAAAAATGTTGCAGGTGACACACCGGGATCAGTTCATTCCTCACCTTGACCACTTCCGTACCCCCAACCGAAATCCGGGTGATCTGGGCAGTTTCAGGCTGGAAAATTTCGTTGACTACATTCACCGGGGTGGCGTAAAGACGGGTACCTACCCGCATGATCAGGCTGTCAAGAAATGCCAGGGTCAAGGGAATGGACAGGGTGACGCGGGTTCCTTCTCCGGGGCGGGTATCAATGGCGATACGGCCGCGCAGTTCCTTCATGGTGCTGTTGAGGACATCCATGCCTACACCACGTCCGGACAGGTGGGTCACAGCCTCTGCCGTGGAGAAACCGGGCTGGAAAATGACCTTCCACAGGCTGGCATCCTCCGGGTTTTCGTCCATCCCGACCAACCCCCGCTCGCGGGCGCGTTGCAGGATTTTTTGCCGGTTAAGCCCTCTTCCGTCATCGGCTATCACAATCCGGATCTCGTTGCCGACCTGGGCGGCTGCCAGGGTGATTCGACCGGTTGGCGATTTGCCGACCTGCTCGCGTTCCCCGGCCGGTTCCAGCCCGTGATCGGCTGAATTACGTACGATATGCACCAGGGGTTCGTACAATCGATCGACCACCGCCTTGTCAATTTCGGTGTCTTCTCCTTCCAGGGTCAATTCGATGGATTTACCGGTTTGCCGCTCCAGTTCCCTGACCATGCGCCGCATGCGCTTGAAGACATCGCCCACTGGTACCAGGCGCAAATCAGCCGAGGCGTCCTGTATCTCCCGCACCACCATTCTGAGACGGTGAGCCGATTTTTCAAACTCGATCAACTCCATGCCTGCCAGATCGGGGCTGTTGACTGTCTCTGCCACAGTGAGGCTCAATTCGCCCACCAGATCCATCAATCGGGACACTTTCTCTGCCTGTATGCGCAGAAAAATACCAGCCGGTGCGGTGCCGGTGTGGCTGTCGGAATCGGTTTCCGCATTGGGTGGAGCGGGTGTGTTCATGCAGGCTGGGAAATCCGGGTGGCGATCAGGGTCATCAGAAGCGTCGACGCTTCATAGTATCCAGACTAAGACACCGGGTGTAAACACCCCGAACAGGTTTAGCCTGGCAACCGCAGCCCGCCATTGCTGACGTTCGGGCTTGGCCTGTCAAAAATCCGGGTAGAAAACCGGAACCTGGCTAAGACAGGGCTGTGTACTGGTGCTATAGTAGGACGGTGATTGAACGTCAGCAGGTGAACAATGACAAAAGCAGTCCATGAATCCGACAACACCCTGGATGTACAGGTAGCCAAACCCGGCCTCAAACGCCCTCCCCTGTTCAAGGTCTTGTTGTTGAACGATGACTTTACCCCCATGGAGTTTGTCGTGGAGGTACTCCGTGAATTTTTTGGTATGAGTGAGGAGAGAGCCACCCAGGTCATGCTGCATGTTCACACCCGGGGCATGGGCGTGTGTGGTGTCTACTCCAGGGATGTGGCTGAAACCAAGGTGTATCTGGTCAATGACCACGCCCGCACCCATCAGCATCCGCTACTCTGCACCATGGAAGAAGCTTAAACACAGGTCTTGACACCATGATCAACAAAGAACTGGAACATACACTGAACGAAGCTTTCCGGTCGGCATACGACCAGCGATACGAGTTCATGACCGTGGAGTATTTACTGTTGTGCATTCTGGACAATCAGATAACTACCGACATTTTGCAGGCCTGCGCGGTCGATATTGAACAATTGCGCCAGGAGTTGCTGGACTATATTGAGGAGAACACGCCCATCCTTCCCGCCGGACTGGATCGCGAACCCCAGGCGACCCTGGGCTTTCAGCGGGTTTTGCAGCGTGCCGCCTTCCACGTGCAGTCCTCCGGAAAACGTGAGGTAACCGGGGCCAACATACTGGTTGCCCTGTTCAGCGAACAGGATACTCACGCCGTGTATCTCCTGGCCAAGCAGGAGGTTAGTCGACTGGATGTCATTAACTATATCTCACACGGCATCACCAAAAACCGCAAGGAGGATCCCCTGCCCGATGCTGACAGCAATGAGGCTGAAGAAACGGAGTCTGCGGTGACGCCGTCTGCCAGTCCGCTGGAATCCTTCGCTACCAACCTCAATGAATTGGCCCGTGCCGGGAAAATCGACCCGTTGATTGGCCGCAAGGCGGAGATTGAGAGAACCATCCAGGTATTGTGCCGTAGACGCAAGAATAATCCCCTGCTGGCCGGTGAGGCGGGTGTGGGCAAAACGGCCATCGCCGAAGGACTGGCCCGCAAAATCGTCGATGGCGAGGTTCCGGAAATCCTGGCCGACAGCATCATTTATTCGCTTGATCTGGGCAGCCTGGTGGCAGGAACCAAATACCGGGGCGATTTTGAAAAACGGCTCAAGTCATTGCTGGCCCAGATCAAAAACCAGCCCAGTGCAATTTTGTTCATTGATGAAATCCATACCATCGTTGGGGCAGGAGCCGCATCGGGCGGCATCATGGATGCGTCCAATCTGATTAAGCCCGCCCTGGCAGCCGGTGAGTTACGCTGCATCGGTTCCACTACCTATCAGGAATACCGGGGCATTTTTGAAAAGGATCGGGCACTGGCCCGCCGCTTCCAGAAAATTGATGTCACCGAACCCACCGTGGACGAAACCTTCCAGATACTGAAAGGCCTCAAGTCCCGCTTTGAGGCGCATCACGACGTAAAATACTCGCTGGCAGCCTTGCGTACCGCCGTTGAGTTGTCCAGTCGCTACATCAATGACCGTCAT
>CAIVXW010000010.1 GCA_903910005.1 uncultured Methylococcaceae bacterium | reverse complement strand
CTACCTACTGCCCACTGCCTACTGCCTACTGCCTACTGCCTACTGCCTACTGCCCACTGCCCACTGAACCACTGCCCACTGAACCACTGAACCACTACCCACTAAACACCGGAACCGAGTCCTGACCCTCATCCCGACTTCACACTAAAATACGCCGTATGTCCCGTTTTTCCTGCTACCTTTTTATATGGCTGATGCTGGCAACCGTCGAGGTTCGTGCAAACATTACCGTGCTGGCCTATCACGATGTGGCCGATCAGGCTTCCCGCCAGATGAGTGTCGGTAACAGCACGGTCAGCACCGAAAACCTGCGTGCCCAGTTTGAATGGCTCAAAACCCATGACTATGAGGTGATTGGGGTGGATGCCTTGCTGGAAGCCCGCCAGGGCAAACGCACACTGCCGGAAAAGGCGGTTATGTTGAGCTTCGACGACGGTTATGCCAGTGTCTACGACAAGGTGTATCCCCTGCTCAAGGCGTATCACTATCCGGCCCTGATCGCCCTGGTCAGCCATTGGCTGGAAGTCGGTGATGGCTTGCAGGTTCCCTTCAGCGAACGGGAAACCTGGCCACGCGACCATTTTTTAAGCTGGAAGCAGATTCGGGAGATGGCCGGTTCAGGATTGGTCGAGGTCGCATCGCACAGTCATGACTCGCACCGGGGCATTCCCGGCAATCCGGCCCTTGACCTGCAACCGGCCTATGTGACCCGCAACTACGACCCTGCCACTCAGACCTACGAAAACGACGCAGCCTATGCCAGGCGTTTGCGTGAGGAGATGCAGCAGGGTTCCGACACCATTTACCACCATGTCGGGGTACGTCCCCGGGTGATGGTCTGGCCTTACGGGTACTACAATCAGCCCGCCCTGGCGGCGGCGGCTGAGGCGGGCATGAGCATTACCCTGGGGCTGGAAGACGGTCACAATACCCTGGCCGATCTGCCCCAGATGAAGCGGATGCTGATTACGGACAACCCGGCAATTGAGGATTTTGCCGCCATCATGACCACGGAGCGGCAAAATCCGCCCCTGCGGATTGCCCATATTGATCTGGATTATGTCTACGACGCCAATCCGGCCCAACTGGATCGCAACCTGCGCTCGCTGACCACCCGCATGAAGGAACTGGATGTCACCACCGTCTATCTCGAAGCCTTTGCCGATCCGGACGGCGATGGCAACGCCGATGCCCTGTATTTTCCCAACCGCCACTTGCCGGTCAGGGCCGACCTGTTCGGTCATGTGGCCTGGCGGCTCAGAACCTGGGCGCATGCCCGGGTTTATGCCTGGTTGCCGGTACTGGCTTTCCGGGTCAAGGCTCCCGCTGACTGGTTCGTACACGAATGGAAGGATGGCAAAATCCAGCCGGGCAGTCACATCTATCAGCGGTTGTCACCCTACCATCCCGAAGCCCGCCGGGTCATCGGTGAAATCTATGAAGATCTGGCCCGTTACGCCAACATCAACGGCATTTTGTTCCATGACGATGCCATTCTGTCCGATTTCGAGGATTTAAGCCCGGCCGGGCTGGCCGATCTGGCCTCCCACCCGGAATTGCCGCAGGACTTTCAGCGTCTGCACGCAGAACCTGCTCATCGCCTGCAATGGGCCAAACACAAAACCCGTGCCCTGATTGATCTGACCAATGAGCTGACAGCCCGGGTTCGCTACTACAGGCCGGGCATCAAGACGGCCCGCAACATGTACACCGAACCCCTGCTACGCCCCCATGCCGAGGAGTGGTACGCCCAGTCGTTCCCGGCCTTGCTGGAAGGCTACGACTATGTGGCCCTGGAAGCCATGCCCTTCATGGAGAAGGCCAGTGACCCGCGTCAATGGCTGACAGACCTGGTCAGTCGGGTGGCGGCTCATCCTCAGGGGTTGAGCAAAACGGTGTTTGAGTTGCAGGCTGTGGACTGGAACACCCGAACGGACATACCCATGCCAGTCATGATGGAACAGGTCAGGCAACTCAGGCGGGCCGGGGTTCAGCATATCGGGTACTACCCGGACGATATGGTCAGGAACCATCCCCATACGGGCGATCTGGCCAGCGTGCTGGATCCGCGCCGCGCCCCCTGAAGGACGGACTCCGTGGCGTTTGACCGGGCTTCACTGACTCCTGGCCTCGAAGCCCTGAAGAATGCCCTGATGCATCAGTTTGATGTCTGGGTCTCCGGGTGGGGGCAGTTGGCAACATGGCTGGATCAGGTTCCCTGGGGTATCGCGGGTCACCTGATCGAAACCTTCATTTTCTATTACCCGCTGTTCATGGCCTATACCTGGATTACCGGGGCCATCATCTACTATTACTGGAAGGAACGGGGAACTGCCGACACGGGTTCCCTGCCGGTTCTGCCGCATTATCCGCCGATTTCGATCCTGATTCCCTGCTACAACGAGGCAGAAAATGTCAGGGAGACCATCGGGTATGCCATGAAGCAGAATTATCCGGAGTTTGAAATCATCGCCATCAATGACGGCAGCCGGGATCAGACCCTGGCCATACTGGAACAACTGGCTCAGGAATATCCCAGGCTGCGGGTGGTCAACCTGGCCAGCAATCAGGGCAAGGCCACGGCCCTCAGGGCCGGTGCCCTTTTGGCCAACAGCGAATTCCTGATTTGCATTGACGGGGATGCCCTGCTTGATCCGGCGGCGGGTGCCTGGATGGTGCGCCATTTTCTGGAGAATCCGGCGGTGGGTGCGGTGACCGGTAACCCGCGCATCAGAACCCGCTCGACCCTGCTCGGCAAAATTCAGGTCGGTGAATTTTCCGCCATCGTCGGCATGATCAAGCGAGCCCAGAGTGTGTACGGGCGTATCTTCACGGTATCGGGGGTCATCGCCGCCTTCAGGCGCAGTGCCCTGCACCGGGTGGATTACTGGAGCAATGACATGATTACCGAGGACATCGACATCAGTTGGAAACTGCAACTGGACGGTGCCCTCATTCGCTTTGAACCCCGCGCCCTGTGCTGGGTGTTGATGCCGGAAACGCTCAAGGGCCTATGGCGGCAGCGGGTACGCTGGGCTCAGGGCGGGGCTGAGGTGCTGCTGCGCTACGGCCACCGGATGCTCAGTGGCTCGGCCCGGCGCATGTGGCCCATTTACGCCGAGTGCCTGATCAGCATTCTTTGGGCTTATTTGATGCTGGCAGCCCTGGGTGTCGAACTTGCGGCAACCCTGTTTGAACTGGACAAACCCGGCAGTGTCGACATACTGCCTACCTGGACAGGCATGTTGCTGAGTCTGACCTGCCTGATCCAGTTTGCAGTCAGTCTGGGTATTGATGCCCGCTACGAGGCCCGCAATGATGGCGGAGCCCGTTATTACTACTGGATGATCTGGTACCCGCTGGTGTACTGGTTGATTAACGTCATGACCACCGTAACCGGTTGTTACCGGGCCATCCGCAAAAAGCGGGGACAGCGGGCGGTCTGGATAACATTAGACAGAGGCGTAACCCGTCGTGATAGAACTGGTAATTGATGCTCCCCACCTCCAAACACCTGGACAGCGTTTGTCCACGGCCCTCCTGTCACTGTCAGGGTGGTTGTTGTGGGGTTATTGTTTGCTGCCCCTGCTGATCCTGTGCGGGTGGTGGCTGGGAATCCATATTTGTGCGTTTTGGGTCAATCTGTGCGGCGGATATGCCGGACTGCTGAAGCTCATGTTCCTCTACATTGCCACCATCACCGGTTCAGCCTGCGGCTGGGCGGCCTGGATTGGCTATGACCGCTGGCGGCAATCGAGTCGGGCGGGTCACAGACCGGCGGCACTGCCGGTGTCATCCTCGGCAATGAGTGCTTATTTCAATCAGCCCGAATCCTTACTCGACACTTGCCGCAACTGTTCCATCGTCACGGTGGAATTTGATGGCGAAGGCCGGATCACCGGGCTGATTCCGCATCCGCTGGATCAATCGGCGCAGGCCGTTACCTGAGCAATGGCCTGCGCTGCTACCTCAACCATCAAATCAATCTCCTCTGGCCTGATGACGTAGGGTGGCATGAAGTACAGGACGTTGCCCAGGGGACGTAACAGCACGCCCTGTTCCAGAGCCTTGCGGTAAGCCTGGTAACCGCGTCGTTCCTGCCACGGGTAGGGGGTTCGATTGCTGCGGTTCTGCAACAGTTCGACGGCTGCAATCAGGCCGGTCTGGCGCACTTCCGACAGATGCGGATGCGCCTCCAGACGGCGACAGGCCGCACGCAGGTGGTCGGCCAGCGTCTGGTTGCGTGCCAGGGCACCGGTTTCTTCAAACAGGTCGAGGGTCGCCAGACCGGCCCGACAGGCCAGGGCATTGCCGGTGTAGCTGTGCGAATGCAGGAATGCCCGCAGACGGGTGTAGTCGGCATAGAAGGCCTGATACACCGTTTCAGTGGTCAGTACACAGGCAAGGGGCAGGTAGCCACCGGTCAAGCCCTTGGAGAGGCACATGAAATCAGGCCGAATCCCGGCCTGCTCCGAAGCGAACAGGGTACCGGTGCGACCAAATCCCACCGCAATTTCATCGGCAATCAGATGAACCCCGTGAGCATCGCAGGCCTCCCGCAACAGGCTCAGGTACACCGGATCGTACATTCGCATGCCGCCGGCACACTGCACCAGCGGCTCCACAATCACTGCACACACCGTATCGGCATGCTGCGCCAGGGTGGCGGCCATCTGTTTGAAGGCTTCGCGGCTGTGTTCCGCCCAGGATTCGCCCGGTTCGCACCGGGCGCAGTCCGGGCTGTCAACGGTAATGGGGGTCAGTAACAGGGGGGCGTACGTGCTGCGATACAGGGCGACGTCGCTGACCGACAGGGCTCCCAGGGTTTCGCCGTGGTAGCCATGGGTCAGGGTGATGAAGCGGGTTTTGTCGGGTTTGCCGACATTTTGCCAATAGTGAAAGCTCATCTTGAGGGCGACCTCCACCGCTGCCGAGCCGTTGTCGGCGTAGAAGCAGCGGCTTAGCCCGGCGGGAGCCAGGGCCAGCAGGCGTTCGGCCAGTCGTATGGCCGGTTCATGGCTGAAGCCGGCCAGTATCACGTGTTCCAGTGTGTCGAGCTGGGTTTTCAGGGCCGCATTGATGGCCGGATGACTGTGACCGAACAGATTGACCCACCATGAGCTAATGGCGTCCAGGTAACGGTGTCCGTTGTAATCTTCCAGCCAGACGCCCTGCCCCCGGCGGATGGGAATGGGGGGCAAGGTTTCGTGATCCTGCATCTGGGTGCAGGGATGCCAGAGTACCGCCAGATCGCGCCGTGTCCAGTCGGTCATGGTGCCAGTGCCACCAGAACCAGCCCGGCCAGCACGTTACCGCATACGCTAACCACCAGTTCACGGGTGAAAAAGGCATGGGGCTGCATTTTGCCGAGTTTGGGATTTTTATGCTTTTCGTAAGGCACCATCTCGCCGCTGCACAGTTTGCGTACCTGCTCGTTCAGGGTTTGAATGACGTCAGCCTCGCTGTGAAAGGCCGGATGGTATTTGATCAGCAGGGTTCCGGTCACGATATTGGCTTCGGCGTGATAGATGCCGGTGGCCTTTTCGCTTCGGAGCAGGCTGTGTTTGAGCATTTCCGCCAGGGTGGCATGGTGTTTCAGCACCGGGATCGAGAACCGGATGCGGTAAGGGACGGCATTGTGTTTGACGCGGACGACAGACGCCAGGCCGTTGCCGGTCTGGCGGGCTGAAACCGGCGTCGGTGGGCTGACCTTATCGAGAGGATCGTGTGTCATGGTGTGTCGGGTTGAAAGGTTTTGCCACCGGCAGGGTGGGGTTATCGTGGGTTATGGCACCGGGCGTGACGAAAGCAGTCCCGGGTGTGGTCGTTAGAGTCTCCGGATCAATACCCGGCACCGCCTCCTCGCCATGGGTAGCGTCTGTGTTAGGATTACACCCGTTCATCCAATTTTGACCCGAGGACTGTGCAACATGAAAGAAAAAGAAATCAGCGAATCACTTCACACCCTGCGTCAGGCCATCCAGGAGATGGGTACTGACAATCAGCAAGCCCGCCAAACCCTGGAAAATCTGCTGGATCAGCTTGAGGACAGGCTGCAACCTGCCGGTGAGGGCAATCCCCTGCATCTGGTGGAAGACATGAAGCAAACCCTGACCGGTTTTGAGGTCGAGCATCCGGCCATCACCGCCACCCTCAATCAGTTGATGGTGGCCCTGGGCAGTATGGGAATCTGAATCAGGCCCGCGTGCCTTTACGGTCGGCTACCGGCAATGCATCCAGAAAGCCCTGCAATTCTACCGCCAGGGGAGCCTTGATGCACAGGGATTTGCCGGTCTGGGGATGGGTAAAACGGGTTTCCAGTGCGTGCAGGAATAGCCGTCTGAGACCCTTTTGCCGCAAGGGACGATTCAGGTTTTCATCGCCGTAGCGGTCATCCCCGGCAATGGGGTGGCCCAGTGTCTGGGCATGAACCCTGATCTGGTGAGTACGCCCGGTGACGGGACGGGCCTCGACCAGTGTCGCCCCGACATGACGGGCCAATCGCCTGAATTCGGTGACAGCGGCCTTGCCGTCGCGGGCCACCCTCACCACACGCTCCCCGCTTCTCAGGGTGTTCTTTTCCAGTGGCGCGTCAACCCGCCAGTACTTGTGGGCCCACTCACCGACCAACAGGGCCAGATACACCTTCTTGATCTGATCATCCCGGAACTGGCCGTGCAGACTGGTCAGGGCGGCGCGTTTCTTGGCAATCAGCAGGCAGCCCGAGGTATCCCTGTCCAGACGGTGGGCCAGTTCCAGAAAGCGGGCGTCCGGACGAATCGCCCGCAAGCCCTCGATCACCCCGTAGCGTAATCCGCTGCCACCGTGTACGGCCATGCCCTGTGGTTTATCCAGCACCAGAATATGCTCGTCTTCGTACAGGATGCGTGATTCCAGTTGTGTCCGCAGCGAATCAGCCGGTATTGGCACCGTGTCCGGGGAGGACAGGCGAATGGGAGGGATGCGCAGGATATCGCCAGCATCCAGTCGGTCTTCCGCCTTGACCCGCCCGCCGTTGCGGCGTACCTCGCCGGTACGCAGAATCCGGTAGACGTGACTCCTCGGCACCCCCTTGAGTCGGGTGAGTAAAAAATTGTCGATACGCTGACCGGCTGCTTCAGGTTCGACCACCATTTTCAGCACACGGGAAACCGGCGCATCGTCATTCATGCCGTGAGGCGGGGTGTTTTCGTGCAAATTGATGGTTTGGTTTAACATTGTTATAGTGTACGTGTTCAGTCTTCAGCCACATCGGGGCGATGACCGTCCGGTAAAACCGGCAAAATGAGGGTATTCCTGATTGCGGATCCATCAGGCCCGTCCCGTGTTCCACTGAACGGTAAAATCAGGCGCAGGCCGCAGTCGGCGCGGGCAGGTTTCCCTGTCCGCCATCGTTCCGCCCCTGAGATACTGATACCTCGCGAAGTGACTTGCAAGTCGGCGCGTGCCGAGGTCCCCTGCGGGGATCAAGAATATTCAAGGTTATTCGCTCAACCTCAAAAGGAGCGACAGTTGCGTTGGCACATTTAGGGGTGCGTTGCATGCATGACATGCCCAATCCATGGCTGAAATCCGTTCAGCCCCTCCATACGTACCGGCCATCGTCCACTGATTTATCCTGGCGGCAGAGTGACAAGCCTCTCGTGGCCGCCCCGCAACGAACAAAACATCAGGAACAACCGAATGAGAAGAATGTTGATAAATGCCACGCAACCGGAGGAACTCCGGGTCGCGCTGGTGGATGGACAGAAATTATATGACTTTGACATAGAAATTCCCTCCCGCGAACAAAAAAAGGCCAACATCTACAAGGGCATCATCACCCGGGTAGAACCCAGCCTTGAGGCGGCTTTTGTCAATTACGGATCCGAGCGCCACGGCTTTCTGCCCTTCAAGGAAATCACCCCCAACTATCTGGGCCATGTCCAGGAAGAAGATTACAGTCGGCGCGAGATCAAGGACCTGCTCAAGGAAGGGCGTGAAATTCTGGTACAGGTAGAAAAGGAAGAGCGTGGCAACAAGGGAGCCGCCCTGACCACCTATGTCAGCCTGGCGGGCAGCTATCTGGTACTCATGCCAAACAACCCGCGTGCAGGCGGCATATCGCGCCGCATTGAGGGGGATATCCGGGCTGACATGCGTGAAGTCATGGCGCATCTGGAAATCCCTGACGGCATGGGGTTGATCGTCCGCACTGCCGGGGGCGGTAAATCCGCCGAGGAATTGCAGTGGGACCTGAACTACCTGTTGCAGTTATGGGAGGTGATTGAGCGTTCCGCCAGCGAAAAACCGGCACCGGTGCTGGTTTTCCAGGAAAGCAACGTCATCATCCGCGCCCTCCGCGATCACCTGCGGGCTGATATTGACGAAATCCTCATTGACCATCCAGCCACCTTCAAACTGGTACGCAGTTTCCTGCAGCAGGTAATGCCCCAGTTTTTGCACAAGGCCAAACTGTACCAGGACACCGTCCCGCTATTCAGCCGCTACCAGATCGAAAGCCAGATCGAAATGGCCTACAGCCGCGAGGTTCCCCTGCCGTCAGGCGGAGCCATCGTGATTGATCCCAGCGAAGCCCTGACCGCCATAGACATCAACTCGGCCCGCGCAACCAAGGGGGGAGATATTGAGGAAACCGCCCTTAACACCAACCTTGAAGCCGCTGACGAAATTGCCCGGCAATTACGCCTGCGTGATCTGGGCGGGCTGTTTGTCATTGATTTTATCGACATGATGGCTGCCCGCAATCAGCGGGCGGTGGAAAACCGTCTGCGTGATGCGGTCAAGATGGATCGGGCCCGCATCCAGATCGGTCGCATTTCCCGTTTCGGCCTGCTGGAACTGTCGCGTCAGCGACTGCGGCCCTCGCTGGACGAAGCCACGCTTCTGACCTGTCCGCGTTGCGGGGGTCAGGGTTCGATACGCGGGGTCGAGTCGCTGGCCCTCTCCGTGCTGCGAATCCTTGAGGAAGAGGCCATGAAAAAAAGCACGGGGCGGGTCATTGCCCACCTGCCGATCGAATCAGCCACCTACCTGCTCAACGAAAAGCGCATCACCCTGCAGGACATTGAAAAGCGTCATGGCGTGTCCATCGTAATCATACCGTCCAGACACCTGGAAACCCCGGCCTATGAAATCCAGCGGATACGCAGTACCGGCGGCGAGGAAGATACCGAGCGCAGAACCAGTTACCAGTGGGGGCGTTCCCCGGAAGCCGAATCGCCGCGTAGCGGTCGGGAGTCGGTGGCCGGTGCCGCCAGCCACGAACCGGTCGTCAAGGAATTTCTGCCAGGCCAGCCGCCTGTTGCTGCCCAGACAGTGGTGGCCCGCCCCGGCAGCAGCGGCCTGATCCAGCGGTTCTGGACCCTGCTGACCGGCAATCAGACCGACGATGAGGACGGCAGCGTGTTGCCGCCCCCGGCAGTACCGCCAATGCCCTCGCTACCGGCCCCATCCCCGACCAAAAGCCGACCGAGTCCAACCTCGCTGCCGACGGGTAGCCGTTTTATATCCACCCGATCCGCATCGCCTGTGCCCAGTCAACCGGTTCCACCCATACAGGAACCGATTGAAGACGAAAGCGAGGTAGACGCAGCCATGACCGGCGAAGCCGAGGGCAGTGAACGCAAATCCCGTGAGCGCGACAGCAGCAGACGCGGCAGTCGCCGCTCCCGTCGCACCCGTCGGGGAGACTCCAGCCTTGGCCGATCCATTGAGTCCCAGGCCGAGACACTGACGGTTGAGCCAGACTCCGCCGACCTGATGGACAGGTTGGACGAACCCGAGACCGTCGCTGCACAGGAGACCGTGGCGGCTGTGGTGCCTACGGTTCCGTCGCGTCATGCCGAGAGACCGCAACAACGGGAGCGCACTGAAAAAACGGCCAGGGTCTTTGAATTCGACGGCTACCCTGCCGTTGACGAGGTATTGCAGACCATCGAACCGGATCAACCCGGCAAAACAGCGGAGACCAATCCGGCGGAAGGCGGTGACGTACGGCGGCATCAGAAAGGTGTGCGGGAACGGCGTTTCATTGCCCGCGAAGAAGACGACATCCCGGGAAACATCAAGGCGATGGAGACGCTATCGGCACCAATACCCGATGAGCGCGAAGGATGGACGCCGCTGACGCCGGAGGAAATTGCGGCCTCGGACAGCATGGACGGTTTGCAGGATCAGCCTCCCCCCAGGGTGTCCCGGTTTGCAACCGGGCAGACGGGCAGTTTTCCTGCGGAAACCGCACCGACCGGGGAAAACCGGGAGGCCTCACCCCGTGCCGCATCGGAAGCCCCCACTGACCTGCCGCCCCTGTTGCAGTGGCTGAACGCCGACCGTTCAGGTGCGGGTGCGGCGACCGATCAGCAGACAAGCGTGCCGCCCGGCAAGGTGGATCACGATCCGGTCGAAACGGTAGCCATGAGTGACGATCTGAAATTACCCGTTGAGGTTGACGCCATCCCGGTGCAAGTTGCAGCAATCAACGACGCCCCGGCATCATTACCCGCCGAGACCGACGCCAGCCCGGTGGAAACGCCGGCAAGCAGCGACGCCCCGGCATCATTACCCGCCGAGACCGACGCCAGCCCGGTGGAAACGCCGGCAAGCAACGACGCCCCGGCATCATTACCTGCCGAGACCGATGCCAGCCCGGTGGAAACGCCGGCAAGCAGCGACGTCCCGGCATCATCACCCGCCGAGACCGATGCCAGCCCCGTGGAAATTCCGGCAAGCAGCGACGCCCCGGCATCATCACCCGCCGAGACCGATGCCAGCCCCGTGGAAATTCCGGCAAGCAGCGACGCCCCGGCATCATTACCTGCCGACGATGCGGTGCCGCCTGCCGAGGGGAGTCACAACCCGACCGAAGCGATAATGGCAAATGGCGAATGGCGAATGGCGAATGGCGAATGAGGGCATGGATTGCTGGTTGGCATGCTGCACTCACTCGCCACTGTCCCCACCGGGCCGTCAGGATGGCAGTACCCACGGCATACCACTCGCTATTCATCACTGACCATTCACCCTGTTCTTAACCCGCACCGTACCTGCTACCCCGCTCCATCCGTAGACAGGCGGATGGCCGGACGCTGTCGCACCGCTTATAGTGGCAGCGTTCGACCCATCACGCACACCCATACCAGGAGGTACTCCATGAGCAGTGACGTAGAAACAGTCTCGACCGGGCAGCTTATCGGTTCGCCGACCCGCAAATCCCACTATCCCGGTTCAACCGATGAATTCGATCAATGGTTTGAAGAGTTGCGACGCAACTGGCTGCAACCCTTCTTTCCGGGGCGAACCTTGCCGGAATGGTCGGTTGCGGCCGGGAGTCGTCTGCCCCGGATCGACCTGATTGACCGGGATGATCATTTTTGTGTGCGGGCCGAATTGCCGGGGGTAGACAAGGACAACCTGGATATCAGCCTGCAGGACAATGTGCTGACCATACAGGCATCCAGCCACAAGGAAGCCCGGGAAGAAAAGGGACGCTTCTTCCGGCGGGAATTGTTTCGCGGGGATTTTCAGCGGGTGATTCGCTTGCCCACCGAGGTGGAAACCGAGCAGGTCAAGGCCAGTTTCAAGGATGGTATCCT
>CAIVXW010000009.1 GCA_903910005.1 uncultured Methylococcaceae bacterium | reverse complement strand
CAATCCCCCCACCCGCACCCTGATGGGCCCAGGTCCCTCCGACGTGCATCCGCGCATCCTTGAAGCCCTGTCACGTCCCACCATCGGCCACCTGGATCCGGTGTTCGTCGGCATGATGGATGAAATGAAATCCCTGCTGCATTACGCATTCCGTACCAGTTATGAACTAACCCTGCCGGTATCGGCTCCGGGTTCAGCCGGGATGGAAACCTGCTTTGTCAATCTGGTGGAACCGGGTGACAAGGTGATCGTTTGCATCAACGGTGTGTTTGGTGGCCGCATGAAGGAAAACGTCGAACGCTGCGGGGCCACCCCGGTGGTGGTCGAAGACGCCTGGGGCATGCCGGTTGATCCGGCCAAGGTGGAAGCGGCCCTCAAGGGTCACCCGGATGCCAAAATACTGGCCTTCGTCCATGCGGAAACCTCAACCGGTGCCTGTTCCGATGTCAAAACCCTCGCGGCCCTGGCCCATGAACACGGCTGTCTGGTCATCGTCGACGCTGTGACCTCACTGGGCGGCTGCCCGCTGGAGGTGGAAGGCTGGGGAATCGACGCCATTTACTCCGGCTCGCAGAAGTGCCTGTCCTGTACTCCCGGACTGTCACCGGTGAGTTTCAGCCCGCGTGCCGTCGAGGTTATCCGCAACCGTAAAACCCGGGTACAAAGCTGGTTCCTTGATCTCAATCTGGTCATGAACTACTGGGGCGGCGGTGCCAAGCGGGCGTATCATCATACCGCCCCCATCAATGCCCTGTATGGCCTGCATGAGGCACTGGTCATGTTGCAGGAAGAGGGCATTGAGGCGGCCTGGCAACGTCACCGCGACCTGCACGAAGCCCTCAAGGCCGGTCTGGAGGCCCTCGGCCTGTCATTCATCGTGCCGGAAGCCTCACGCTTGCCGCAACTCAATGCCGTAACCATTCCGGACGGTGTCGATGAAGCCCGGGTTCGCAGCACCCTGCTGAACCGTTACGGTCTGGAGATCGGTGCCGGTCTGGGCACCCTGGCCGGAAAAATCTGGCGCATCGGCCTCATGGGTTACAGTGCCACCCCCAAAAACGTGCTGTTCTGTCTGAGTGCCCTTGAAGCCGTGCTGGCCGAACAACATGCCCCCATCAATCGGGGCGTAGCGGTTGACGCCGCGCAGAACGTACTGCTTGAACGCCTCGAACGCCCGGCATGACCCTGGCGGCGACGGGGGAGGGCGGTACGCTCAATCCGGCAGCCCTGATGCAACGCGCCCAGGCAGTCCTGCACACCGAGGCCCGGGCAGTTGCCACGCTGGCTGCCCGGCTGGATGAGCGTTTTGTGGGTGCCTGCCGGTTGATGCTGGCCTGCCGTGGGCGGGTGATTGTCACCGGCATGGGAAAATCAGGGCACATTGCCGGCAAAATCGCCGCAACCCTGGCCAGTACCGGAACACCGGCTTTTTTCGTTCACCCGGCTGAAGCCGGTCATGGCGACATGGGCATGATACTGGCAGGCGATGTGGTACTGGCCTTGTCCTACTCGGGCGAAACCGACGAACTGCTGGCCATTCTCCATCTAATCCGTCACCGCCGCATTCCCCTGATTGCCATGAGCGGACACGCCGATTCCACCCTGGCACGCCAGGCCGAGGTTTTTCTCGACGCTGCCGTGGCGGAAGAAGCCTGCCCGCTCGGGCTGGCTCCCACCTCAAGTACCACGGCCATGCTGGCTTTGGGCGATGCCCTGGCAGTGGCCCTGCTGGATGCACGTGGATTCAGCCGCGAGGATTTTGCCTTTTCCCATCCGGCCGGCAGCCTGGGGCGGCGGCTGTTGCTGCGGGTGGAGGATGTCATGCACCGGGGTGCGGATGTTCCCGGGGTCAGCCAGACGGCGCGGGTAAAAACCGCCATACTGGAAATGACCCGCAAAAAACTGGGCATGACAGCCGTGGTGGATGAGGCAAACCGGGTACTCGGCATTTTTACCGATGGCGATCTGCGGCGTCTGCTGGAACGCGAAGCCGACGTCCATGCCACACCGATTCAGGCTGCCATGACGGCGGACTGTACCACCGTAACCGCTGACCGGTTGGCCAGTGAGACGGTGAAAATCATGCAGGAGAAAAAAATCAACGCGCTGCTGGTCGTAGACCAGGAACGGCGTCTCATCGGTGCATTGAACATGCACGATTTATTCAAGGCGGGGTTAGTGTAATGACAGGTGTTTCCGAACAAGAACTGCTGGAACGGGCGGCACGTATCCGTCTGGTTATTTTTGATATCGACGGGGTACTGACCGATGGCCGTTTGTTTTTTGACCAGGCCGGTCAGGAATACAAGGGCTTTCATTCCCGTGACGGGCTGGGCATCAAACTGCTGAGAAAGTCCGGTGTCGAAACGGCGGTGATTTCCGGACGCTATTCGGCTTCCGTGGAAAAACGGATGGACAGCCTGGGCGTCAACCATATTTATCAGGGCTATCAGGACAAACTGCCCGCCCTTGAGGCCTTGTGCCGGGAACTGCAACTGGAACCGGATCAGATTGCCCACGTGGGAGACGATTTGCTGGATGTGCCGGTGTTGCGGCGGGTGGGGCTGGCGGTTGGGGTTAGCGACTCCCACCCCTGTATCCTGCCATACCTGCACTGGCTGACGCCGCATCCCGGCGGAGCCGGGGCTGCCCGTGACGTGTGTGATCTGGTGATGAAGGCCCAGGGCACCCTGGACAGAATTCTGGCCAGTCACACCTGATTGCATGCGGGATCAAGGCACGCTCCGGTGGTCTGTCACCCTGGTGACCCTGGCCGTACTGTCGGGCTGGCTGGCCTCCCTGCTGACTCCCCGGCAAAACCAGCCGGATACGGCCCGCTCGGCTGGCCGCATTGATTATTACTCGCGGGACGTCACCCGTACCGTACTGGACGAATCCGGTAACCCCCGGCAAACCCTCAAGGCCAGCATGCTGCACCACTATCCGGAAGACGACCATACCGAACTGATGGAACCTGCACTCACCCTTTACCAGGCACACCAAACGCCCTGGGTGATACAGGCAGAGACTGCCGTGCTGCCTGCGGGCGGTGAAATCATTTATCTGAACGGAGCCGTTCACATCAGCCGGGCCGCTGATGCGGAAGGGCGCAAACTGGAGATCCTGACCCGTAACGTGCGGCTCAAGCCGGATCAGGATTACGCTGAAACCAGCGAGTACATCGAATTATCAAGCCCTCCGGACCGGCTTTCCGGCAAGGGGGCTGAGGTTCATTTTGGTGACGACGTCAAGATACGGTTGTTGTCTGAGGTTCGCAGAAAACATGATGCAAAAAAAACGGCTAACCCCTGAGGGCCGATACGTTCTTGCCGGGCTGGCCTGCGGCTGGTTATGGAGCCTGGCCGGGCCGGTTCACGCCCTCAACAGTGATTCGCGTCAACCGATTGACATTGAGGCGGACAGTGCCACCTACGAGGAACGCAAGGGCGAAACCCTTTATATGGGCAATGTCAAGGCTGCCCAGGGTAGTCTGGAAGTGCGCGGAGACAGGATGGTGGTTCATGACAAGGGCGGTAAAACCGAAAAGATCGTGGTGACCGGCAATCCCATGCGGCTCAAACAAACGCCCGAGGCAGGCAAGGAGGACATCCGGGGTACGGCACTGCGCTCGGAGTACTTTCCCGTGACCGGCATCCTGATCCTGTACGATCAGGCTCTGGTCTGGCAGGGGCAGAATTCAACCGCCAGCGACCGAATTGAATACGACATCAAAAATGGCCTGTTCAAGGCAGGAACAACCGGTTCGGCGCGTCAGCGGGTGCATGTCAGGTTGCAATCGAAATGACCCTCCTCGCTGCCAGTGACCTGGTCAAGGCCTATAACCGGCGCAATGTGGTGGACGGCGTGTCCATCGCCATGGCCAGCGGCGAAATCGTCGGCTTGCTGGGCCCCAACGGAGCCGGTAAAACCACCTGCTTTTACATGATTGTAGGGCTGATCCGCCCCGATACCGGTTCCATCCGGCTGGATGAGCGTGACGTGACCCACTTGCCCATGCACGCCCGCGCCCGACTGGGCATTGGCTACCTGCCCCAGGAACCGTCCATCTTTCGTCGCCTGAACGTGGAGGACAATCTACGTGCCGTGCTGGAATTACGCAAGGATTTGACCAAACCCCGCCGTGAGAGCCTGATTGACCAGTTGCTGGAAGAATTTAACGTAGCGCATCTGCGTACCCGGCCAGCCCTGGGCCTGTCGGGGGGCGAACGCCGCCGGGTGGAGATTGCCCGGGCCCTGGCCACCGATCCCCATTTTTTGTTGCTGGATGAACCCTTCGCCGGGGTTGATCCCATTTCCATCATTGAGATTCAGAAAATCATCGCCCATCTCAGGGCGCGTGGTATCGGCATTCTCATTACCGAGCATAACGTCAGGGAAACCCTCGGAATTTGTGACCGGGCCTTCATCATCAATGCGGGCAAGGTCATCGCTCAGGGTCTGCCTGCGGAAATTGTCGCCAATCAGGAAGTCCGGCAGGTCTACCTGGGTGAACACTTTGCCCTGTGAATCAATCCTGACTGACATGAATGCGTACCCCCTGCAACACCCATTCAGGGTAAACTGGACACCATACGTCCTTAACCTCCACTGGCTGCGGCCAGTCAATGTTACCAGCACGGGAATCGCATGAAGCAAACGCTGCAACTCCGGATGGGTCAGCAACTGACCATGACCCCCCAACTGCAACAGGCGATCAAGCTGTTACAGTTATCCAGCCTTGATTTGCAACAGGAAATTCAGCAGGTACTTGACTCCAACATGATGCTGGAGACGGCTGATGATGATACCGCTCCGGCCCCCGAAACCGGTGATCTGGCCGAACCGCCAGCCCGCAAGGAAGAGGCGGAATTTACCGAATTGCCCAATCTTGATCTCGAACGGGCCATTCCGCAGGAATTGCCGGTCGATTCATCCTGGGACGAAGTCTATGACAACCTGTCCGGCTACGCTGCGGCTGGCGGGGGGGCATCATCCCCTGACAACGAGGATTTTGCCCAGCAAAAGGCACCGACCGAAACCCTGCAGGATCATCTGCACTGGCAGATGGAACTGACGCCGTTTAGTGACCAGGATTACGCCATTGCCACCGCCATTATTGATTCCATCAATGAAGACGGTTACCTGACGGTTGGACTGGAAGAGATTCACCAGGGACTTGAGTCACAATTACCCGGTCTGGAACTGGATGAAATCAGGGCCGTACTGCACCGGGTACAGAATTTTGAACCGGTCGGCGTGGCTGCCCTTGATCTGGCCGATTGCCTGTGTATCCAGTTAAGACAACTGCCGGAGCAAACGCCCTGGCGACGGGAGGCCCTGGCTCTGGCCGGTAAACATCTGGATCTGCTGGCCAAAAAGGATTTGAACCGCCTCAAAAAAACGCTCGACTTTACCGATGAGGCCCTGACTGCCATCCTGGCCCTGATTCGTACCCTTGAACCCAAACCGGGCCGGTTGATTGCCTCGCGTGAATCCGAATACATTACCCCGGATGTGTATGTATTCCGGCAGAATAATGAATGGGTAGTAACCCTCAACCCGGAGATTGCGCCAAAACTACGCATCAATTCGCTGTATTCAAACCTGATCCGGCGAGCGGACAACAGTGCCGACAATACCACCATGAAAAACCATCTGCAGGAAGCCCGCTGGTTTATCAAAAGCCTGCAAAGCCGCAACAAGACCCTGCTGCGGGTGGCTCGCTCCATCGTCGAACGTCAGAAGGAATTTCTCGAACACGGTGAAACCGCCATGAAACCCCTGGTACTCAGGGATATTGCCGAGGAAGTGGAAATGCACGAATCCACCATCTCGCGGGTCACTACCCAGAAATACATCCATACCCCCAATGGCATCTATGAATTCAAGTATTTCTTTTCCAGCCACGTACAGACCGAGGCAGGTGGAGAATGCTCGGCCACGGCGATCAAGGCCTTTCTGAAGGAAATGGTCGAACGGGAGGATTCTTCCAGACCCCTGAGCGATCTGACCATTTCCGCCCTGCTGAGGGAACGGGGTATCCATGTGGCCCGGCGCACCATCGCCAAATACCGGGAAGCCCTCAACATTCCGTCGTCCAACGACCGTAAAAAAGTTTTTTGACTCCATTTTCAAACAAGGCAATCCTCATGCAAATTACCATTAGTGGTCACCACGTCGAAGTTACCGATTCCATTCGGGAATACGTCACCGAAAAACTGGCCCGTATCAAGCGTCATTTTGAACAGGTGATACAGGTCACCGTCATTCTGCAGGTTGACAAACTGGCACAAAAGGCCGAGGCCACCGTCCAGGTCAATGGAGCCACCCTGTTTGCCGAAGATACCCGGGAAAATCTCTACGCTGCCATAGACGGCCTGGTTGATAAACTGGATCGGCAAATTGCCCGACACAAGGAGAAAACCCTGGGACATTGAGGGCCGTTTTTTCCGCAACCCCCTTGGGGTGTATCGTCCATGAAACTGATCATCGTCAGCGGATTATCCGGTTCCGGCAAGAGTATTGCCCTGGAAACCCTGGAAGACTGCGGCTATTACTGCATTGACAACATGCCGGTTGTCCTGTTTGAGCCCTTCGTGCGCCAGGCCATGGATGGCAACCAGTCGGCATTCCGCAAAACGGCCATCAGTATTGATGCCAGAAACCAGAGCCACTGCCTGAGCCAGTTTCCGGACACCCTGGAACTGGCCAATCAGTTGGGCATTGAGTGCCAGGTACTGTTTCTGCAGGCAGACCGGGAAACCCTGCTCAAGCGATTCAGCCAAACCCGCCGCAAACACCCGCTCACCGACGCCGAACACTCCCTGAGTGAAGCCATTGAGCTGGAGCGCACCCTGCTTGATCCGGTGTCCCGCAGTGCCCATCTGCTGATCGACACAACCCATACGCACGTACATCAGTTGCGCGAACTGGTACGAATCCGCATCGGTACCCGGGAAGACCGGCTGATGTCACTCTGCTTTGTGTCGTTTGGTTTCAAGAACGGTATCCCCCTGGATGCCGATTTTGTCTTTGATGTGCGGTGTCTGCCCAACCCGCACTGGCATCCGGAATTGCGTAGCAAAACCGGACGGGATGCCGAAGTCAGGGAGTTTCTGGGTCAGATGGATCGGGTGTCCGAATACTTTACCGATATCAACAACTTCATCGCCCGCTGGATACCCCGCTTCAGTGCTGAAAACCGCAGTTATCTGACCATCGCCATTGGCTGTACCGGCGGTCAACACCGTTCAGTTTATCTGGTTGAAAAACTGGCTGAACAGTTTCAGTCCGGTTCGCTCGATATTCTGGTCAGGCACCGCGATTTGAGCAACACGACCGCATAGCCTGATTGTCTTCAGGCGAGTGGGGCGTAGCCTGTGAGGCTTGCGCTGGACGATGCCGATAATGAATCTGCGGATGGAGTGGCAACGCCGGTCAGAAAAGGACGTTGTCGGCAAAATCATTATCCGGAACGGTGGTTAACCCACCGCGAAGCTTTCACCGCAACCGCAGGTCGCCGTAATATTGGGATTGTTGAATTTGAAGGCGGCATTCAGCCCCTCGCGGGCATAATCGATTTCAACGCCATTGAGGTAAGCCAGGTCGGCGGTTTTGACAATGACCCGCACGCCGTGCTGCTCAAACACCTGATCGTCTTCCGCAATGACATCGGCATAATCCACGACGTAGGCATAGCCGCTGCAACCGGTGGGCTTGACGCCCAGGCGCAGACCCAAACCCCGGCCACGTTTATGCAGTTGTCCGGCAACCTGTCGGGCCGCCGGTTCGGTCAGCATGATGGACATGATGAATACACTCTCTACAGGAAGGTTGTTGTTTACACGAAGGTTGGGGTTGGCAGGGTTTCGAGTGCGTCCAGCAACTGGCCAATCTCATCCGGCGTATTACCCTGCCCCAAACTGATCCGGACCGCTCCCCGCGCCACCCCGGCCGGAATACCCATGGCGGTTAATACCGGACTGGGTTCCCCCGCGCCCGAGGCGCAGGCCGAGCCGCTGGAAACGGCAATGCCCTTGCGATCCAGGGCCATGACCACTGTTTCGCCGTCATAGCCCTCGAGGGCAAACTGCACGGTATTGGGCAAGCGGGGCGTGCTGGCGGCAAAAATCCGGCAACCGGTCTTTTGCCGCAGGCCTGCCTCCAGTTGCTGGCGTAACGCCAGCACGTGCCGCGTCCTGGCCTCCAGTTCGTACCGGGCCAGTTCAGCCGCCTTGCCAAAGCCTACAATCGCCGCCACTGCCTCGGTTCCTCCTCGCAGTCCCTGTTCCTGACCGCCGCCGTGCAGCAAGGGTTGCAGCGTGACCGCACGATCAACGATCAACGCTCCAACCCCTTTGGGCCCATAAATTTTATGGCTGGACAGGGTCATCAAATCAACCCCCAGTGCCTTGAAATCCACCGGTATCTTGCCCGCAGCCTGTACCGCATCACAGTGGAGCCAGGCCGATCGTTGCCGCACACTGTCGGCCAGTTCAGCCACCGGATGGATCACGCCGGTTTCGTTATTGGCCAGCATCAGACTGACGCAATGCAGTTCGGTGCCTGGCTGCCGCTCAACAAAGACCGGATCCGGCAAACCCTGTTCGTCCACCGGAATGACCCGGTGTACCAGACCGTGCCCGCCCAGAAAGGCGGCAGTTTCGCTCACGGAGGGGTGTTCGGTCGCACCGGTCAGCAACAGGCGACGCCCGGCGGTGACCGGCAAGCCCTTGAGGGCCATATTAGTGGCCTCGGTACCACCGCTGGTGAAAATGACGGCAGACGGTTCAACCCCGACCAGGGCCGCCACCTGCTCGCGGGCAGTGTCCACCGCGCTGCGACACAAGCGTCCAAGCCGGTACAACCCCGATGGATTACCGTAGAAACGCTCCAGATAGGGTTGCATCGCATCCCCGACCCGTGCGTCCAGTGGCGTGGTGGCATTGTGATCAAGGTAGATCATGCCGGTACCTGGCCGGTCAGGCCCGGAATTCCAGAACCGGGTTCAGTTCCGGTGTCAGGGTGATCGGCTGCTCAAGGTGTGAATCCTGGCGTTCGGCTACCTGCCTGACGCTTTTGCGGCTGATGACAT
The DNA here is from genome assembly GCA_903910005.1 of uncultured Methylococcaceae bacterium. GTDB lineage: Bacteria > Pseudomonadota > Gammaproteobacteria > Methylococcales > Methylococcaceae > CAIVXW01. Next base: position 9,747 of record CAIVXW010000009.1, on the reverse strand, counting down.
CGGCAAGACTGATGGAAGCAAGGTACTGGCGGATTTGCTCGCTCAATCCCATCCATAAATCGTGAGTCAGGCACGGATGGGCATTCTGGCAGTTGGCCTTGCCACCACAGCGGGTAGAATCAATGGTTTCATCCACGGCGCAGATGATCTCGGCAATGTTGATCTGGCTGGTTTCCCGGCTGAGCTGATAACCCCCGCCCGGCCCCCTGACCCCCTCGACCATGCCAGCCCGTCTGAGACGGGCAAACAACTGCTCAAGATAAGACAGGGAAATGTGTTGTCGTTTGGCGATATCAGTCAGTGTAACCGGTCCCTGTCGTTCGCTGTGATAGGCCAGATCCAGCATGGCTGTGACTGCATAACGCCCTTTGGTTGTCAAACGCATGGTGTGTTCTCCCGAAATTACATACCGAAATGGTAGGGAATTAGGGTCACATATCCATGCAAAATAGTCAACTATTCATGCCCCGCACCCGCTGCTTCCCATGAGCGCGGATCGCTTCCCCACGACTCGGGGGTTCCGGCGGCGCACCACGCCTTTCCGGGTAGCGGTTCTTCATCTCCAGCGTCTTGCCGCTTATCCCCGCACACCGACTGTCCTTCCGGCAACCGCCTGTACAACGGGTTTTCGTCACTCATGGCAACGGGTTCATAGTACAATCCCGACCGGTTGATCCCCGGTAAATCACGCCGGATTCAGAAGTTCAGACCACGACCGTGGCGATCCAGCAGGACTTTTCCCTGACTCAACCGCCTGTTTTTTCCAGTTGGAACGCGGTACGAAACATGGGGCATCATATCCCCGAATGCGTCGCTGTTTTTTTGAGGTATACAAATCACATGAACCGTTCCCTGCCTTTTTTGTTATGTCTGATCAGCCTGCTGAATTTCTTGCCAGGCTGTGTCAGCCTGCCCGAAAACCTGAGCCCGGTGACGGGTTTCAAGCTCAACCGTTATCTGGGGCACTGGTATGAAATCGCCCGGCTGGATCACTCGTTCGAGCGCGGGCTGGATCAGGTTACGGCGGATTACAGCCTGCGTGACGATGGCGGGGTCAAGGTCATCAATCGGGGCCATTCATCGCGCGATGGCGATTGGCGTGAGGCTGAAGGTCGGGCTTATTTTGTCAACAGCCCGGATCAGGGCTTTCTCAAGGTTTCTTTTTTTGGGCCTTTTTATGGCTCTTATGTCATACTCGAACTGGATGGCGACTATCAGTATGCCCTGGTGGCAGGTCCCGATCGCTCCTATCTGTGGATACTGGCCCGCACCCCTGAACTGGCTCCTGACACCCTCGCCCGCCTGACGGCCAGGGCCGGTGCCATGGGGTTCGCCGTCGATCAGCTCATTTTTCCGGCTCCATTCAAAGGTGATCCATGAAACCCTTTACCCGCATTCTCACGGCGGATTATCCCGCCACTGTCAATTGTGACGAGCAAGGCCTTAATCCTGAATTCCGGGTTGAATTCAGTGCCGATGGCGTCATTCCCTTTCCCCAGGTCATCCTTCACGGCCAGGGGCAACAGAAACTGATCCGGGACGATCTCATTACCCAGACGCCGGAAACGGACGGTTTGTCGGTGCGCTGCCGGGCCAGCATACCGGCCGGACTGGTTTCAGCCGGAGACATTGCGATCCAGATTGAGGGATGCCGGGTGGCCGATCTGACCCGTGCAACCGGCGAGGACTGGATCAAACACTTTGGCCATATCCGGGTTTTGCCCTGCCCTGATTCCGACCGTCCGGCCCGAGTCGAAATCGGAAGGGTTCATGAAGGGGTGACCGTGTATTTCGGCATACACAAGCACATGCACCAGCCCTATTACGACAGCGTTGACTGCGAGGCCTGGGACGGTGAGAAGGATGCCATTTTCGGTTCACGAGTCGGCAATTACACCACTTTTATTGCCGATGCCGTCAGCCAGTATGTCGCCGGTGAGTTGCCTCATGCCGGTTTGTCGACCAGTTGGAGCGGTAGCCTGATTGAGCAACTGGATCGCTGTGCCCAAAGGGGCTGGTGTCAGGGACGTTTTCGTGACTGGAGCCAGTCGTTGCGCCAGATTGCCGGGCAACGCACCCGGAACGGTTACCCGCGTACCCTGTTTACCGCTTTCGGTTATTTTCATCCGCTGATGCCGCTGATTCCGGCGCAGGATATCGTCCGGCAAATTGAATGGCATCGAAGCCTGATTCAGGACAGTTTCGGCATCCCGGCCTCGCGCATCCTGTTTCCGCCGGAAACGGCATTTCACGTTCGCATGATCCCGGCCCTGCAAAAGGCTGGCATTACAGCGGTCATCTACGATTCCATCCACCGCTTTCGTGCCACCCGGGATTATCCCTACGGCGGCAGGGAAGAAGGCCTGTTGCCACCCAACCTGGCCGAGCAGGTCAATCCACCGGTGGATGACTGGCTGCAGCTTCACAATATCTGGGCAGCCTCCAAAATTTCACCCAGCCAACTGAAACCGGAGTATGTCGGCTACGAAGACCCCTGCGGTCAGGTACATAAAATTATCGCCATACCGGCGGAACGCTATATTGGCAACGAGGATGCCCGGGGCGGGTTTGGAGCCTTGCAGTACCCTGACGTGCTGGGTCAGGTGTATGAACAGGTGGTGCGGAGTGGCCGCTTTGATCCGGAACATCCGCCGTTTTTCCTGCTGCATTCGGACGGTGACAATCACGGCGGCGGTGCGGACAGTTATTATCGCCACAATACCGGCGAACTGGTGGAGTGGCTGAAACGGGATAAACGCTTCGAGTTGAGCGGGATGGAGGACTATCTGGCGCGGTTTCCGCCGGATGCGTCGCGGGTGGTACACATCGAACCAGGCTCCTGGAGTGGTGCCGATAACGGTGATCCGCAGTTCATGAAGTGGTTCAGCCGACTCGATCAACCCTATTCACCCGATCTCAATTCCTGGGCGGTTCTGACCGCCCTGCAGAATATGGTACATACCCTGGAGGCGACCTGTCCGGATTATCCGGAACTGCCGACCATTATCCGGTTGCTGCTGACGGCTGAAACCAGTTGTTACTGGTATTGGACCGGACAAACGGTATGGGATCAACAGGTGACCCAGGCCGCCAATCAGGCCTACGAAAAAATGAAGGGGGTGCTGGGGTCGCTGGTGGCGAACGCACGGGAAACAACCGGGCCGACCTTGTTCCCACCCTGGGTGACGCCGCTCAATCCGGGCGGTTTGCAATGGGGCTCAGGGGGGCTGGTGGCGGCCCCCGAAACCGGCACCGTACATACCTTTGTCTACGATATTTCCGGTATCCGGCGGGTTGATTTGAAGGTGGATCATGAGGGCAGGTGCCAAACCCTGCCCATGCATCTCATGGGGCGGTATCCTTCGACCACCGGGGCTGCCGTGACCGCTGATTACTACACGCTGGAGTTGCCCCGCAAGGCCGGGATGGTTCGGTTTTACCTGGAGGCCGAGGACGGACGCGGCAATGTGTCGCAGTCCGGGCTTGAGCATATTTATCTGGGTTGATGTCAGCAGGCGAACAGTTCGGCCAGTTTCTGGCCGGGATCGTCTGCCCGCATGAAGGCCTCGCCCACCAGAAAGGCATGGACGCCGCTGGCACGCATCAGGCTGACATGGGCGGGTTCGAGTATGCCGCTTTCCGTGACCACCCGTATATGCGCCGGTATTTCTGCCAACAGCGTCAGGGTGGTGTCCAGGCTGACCGCAAAAGTACGCAGGTCGCGATTGTTGATTCCGATCAGGCGCAAATCCAGCCGCAGAGCCCGCTCCAGTTCGGCCCGGTCATGTACCTCGACCAGTACGTCCATCCCCAGGGTCGTGGCCAGATCGTGCAGTTGTCGCAGCCGGTCATCCGTCAGGGCCGCCACAATCAGCAGGATGCAATCCGCTCCCAGAAAACGGGCCTCCACCACCTGATAGGGATCAATCAGGAAATCCTTGCGGATCACCGGCAATGAACAGGCGGCCCGGGCCTCCGTCAGGCAATCGTCCGCGCCCTGGAAAAAATCCCGGTCAGTCAGTACCGACAGGCAACTGGCTCCGTGGCGGGCGTAACTGCGGGCGATTTCGGCCGGGTCGAAGTCCGGACGCAGCACGCCCCTGCTGGGCGATGCCTTTTTTATTTCGGCGATGACGGCTGGCTGACCGGCGGCAATGGCGGTTTCGAGGGCCGCGACAAAACCACGCGGCGGTGAGGCATGGCACAGCTTGCGCTCCATTTCAGGCAACGGCAGACGGGTGCTGCGTTCGGCAATTTCCTGCTGCTTGCGGGCCAGAATGTTTAACAGGATGTCGGGGGGTTGTGTCATCAGGGTAGTGATCCGCTCAGTTGATGGGTGTATTGCACCAGGGCTTCGAGTTTTTCCAGTGCCTGGCCCGCATCCAGTACCCGGCGTGCCGCTTCGATACCGGCTTCGAGGCTGGTTGCCACATCGGCAGCGTAGACGGCGGCACCGGCATTCAGCAGGATGATGTCCCGGGCCGGGCCGGTTTCCCCGGCAAACACTCGCCGGATCAGGGCGTGGCTTTCGGCAGCCGAGTCAATCACCAGGGTACTGAGGGCGGCCCGGCTGAAGCCGAACTGTTCCGGCGTGACCGTGTAGGTACGAATGGCACCGTCCTTGAGTTCAGCCACCCGGGTCGGGCCACTGAGGCTGATTTCGTCCAGCCCGTCGTCGGCATGTACTACCAGTACGTGTCGACTGCCCAGAATCCGCAATACCTCGGCCAGTGGCTCAACCCAGGCCGCGCTGTAGACACCCAGCAACTGGTGAGGGGCTCCCGCCGGATTGGTCAGCGGTCCCAGCAGATTGAACAGGGTGCGAATGCCGATGTCCCGGCGTACGGCCAGGACGTGGCGCATGGCTTCATGGTGACGCTGGGCAAACATGAAACCCAACCCCACCTCTTCGATACAGGCCTTGACCTGTTCTGGTTGTAAGTCCAGCCGGACACCGGCGGCTTCCAGTACGTCAGCACTGCCCGAACGACTGGATACCGACCGGTTGCCGTGTTTGGCAACCCGGGCACCGGCGGCGGCGGCCACAAAAGCAGCCGCCGTGCTGATGTTGAAGGTATGGCTGGCATCGCCGCCGGTTCCGCAGGTGTCGATCAGGTGTTCACCCGCTACCTCGACCCGGGTTGACAGTTCGCGCAGTACCAGGGCGGCAGTGGCGATTTCCTGAACGGTTTCCCCCTTGGCACGGAAGGCCGTCAGCAGGGCGGCAATCCGGGCAGGACTGGCCTCACCGCGCATCAGGTATTCCATGACCCCCCGCACTTCGTCAGTATCGAGGTTGCGCTTATCCAGCAGTTTGTGCAGGATGAAGGGAATATCCATCGGACGTGACAGTCTAGCGACGCAGGCGGTAATTACGCCCGTAGAAAATCTCCGACATTTCCTGTTTCAACTGTTTTTGAATCGTGCTGCGCTCGTCGGGTGTGAGGGCATCCTTGTCGGTATCAAACAGGTAATTATCGAGATTAAAATCCTTCAGGATCATCTTGGTGTGAAAAATTTTCTCCTGATATACATTGACATCAATCATCTGATAGCGGTCTATCATGACATCGGAGATATAGTTCTGGATTGAGGTAATTTCGTGGTCGATATAGTGTTTCTGCCCACTGATATCGCGGGTAAATCCCCTGACCCGGTAATCCATGATGACGATATCGGATTCAAAACTGTGAATCAGGTAATTCAGTGCCTTGAGCGGGGAAATACGTCCGCAGGTAGAAACATCAATATCGGCCCGAAAGGTGCTGATGCCACCGTAGGGGTGGCTTTCCGGGTAGGTATGTACGGTGATATGGCTTTTGTTGAGGTGGGCTACCACTGATTCGGGCGTGGGTCCCGGGGTTTCGTGATTGGATACTGAATCGGGTACGTGTCCTTCGGAAATCAGCATGGTGACGCTGGCTCCCTGGGGTTCGTAGTCCTGCCGGGCAATATTCAGTATCTGTGCGCCGATGATTGCGTTGACATCAGTCAGAATCTGGGTCAACCGTTTGGCGTTATACATCTCATCGATGTATTCGATATAACGACGTTGCTGCTGCTCGGTTTTGGCGTAGCAAATATCGTAGATATTGAAGCTCAATGATTTGGTCAAATTGTTGAAACCGTGCAATTCCAGTTTTTCCATCGTCTTAGCGGATGCCCTCAAACTCAAAGCCACCTTCAGGGTGACAAAAACAAAAAAACGCGACTGGCGCGACTGTAATGAAACAACTCCGTTGCAATGAAAATCCGTGGTTTACCCGGCCTCAATGACCTCAAAATCATGTGTAATGGATGCCGTCCTGCCCAGCATGATGGAGGCTGAACAGTATTTGGTGGCAGACAGTTCGACCGCCCGGCGGACGGCTGCCTCGGTCAGACCCCGACCGGTTACCCGAAAATGCAGATGAATCCGGGTAAATACCTTGGGATCTGCCTCCGCCCTCTCGGCATCCAGTTCAGCCTCACAGGCACTGACAGCGTGTCGGCCCTTTTTCAGGATATGCACCACATCAAAGGATGCACAGCCGCCCATGCCCATCAGCAGCAGTTCCATGGGGCGCGGTCCCTGGTTGGTTCCGCCCGCTTCGGGAGGCCCGTCCATTACGACAGTGTGGCCACTGCCGGATTCGGCCAGAAACCTTGCGTTATCAATCCACTGGATACGTGCTTTCATGAGGATGCCCGGAGCTTGAAATGAGGCCGCGTAATGTATCACAATCGACACCGACCGAATACCACGGATCGGAGCCGGTCACCGTTCCCGCCCAGGCTTCTGCCCGTGTCATGACAGGTGTGAATCCAGCTTCTTTTTGAGTATGAGTTGACTCACCGGCTTGACGATAAAATCTACCGCTCCCTTCTTGATTCCGGTGGTAACCGATTCAATGTCGCGATTGCTGCTCAGGATGATGATGGGTACCTTTTGCCAGGTTTCGTGTTGCTTGATGCGGGTGATGGCCTCAAAGCCGTCCATGCCGGGCATCCGGATGTCCATCAGTATCAGGTGGGGGAGGGGGGGATCCTGCGTCAGCAGATCAAGTGCCTGCTGGCCATCGGTAGCCAGTGATACCGCATGACCCAGTGTCTTCAGCATTTTTTCAATCACTTTTCGCTGCAAATCTTCATCTTCAACCACCATGACCTTGTAGGTATGTCGGCCCTCCGCTGCATGTTTTTCGACCAGGGATCGGCTGGACAGTTTTTGCTCCAGCAGGTGCAGGGCCATGCGGACTGCATACTCCGAATTCAGCGGTCGCTCAACCAGATACAGGTAGAAAAAGCCGTTCATGCATAAATCGAAGGCCTTGGCTTCGTGGTTGGCCCGGCACAACAACAGGGATTCGCCCAGTTCACAGGTTGATTCGGCACTGACGAAGATCAGTTCCCTGTAAGCGGCTTCGGCCTGGCCGACTTCATAGAATGAAAAAATCAGCAGGTCTGGCCAGTTTTTGGCAATCAGTTCCTTGGCCTCATTGACGTCAATCGTGCTTGATACCTTGTATCCGGCAGCATTCAGTGCGTTTTTCAGATTGGTGTTTTCGAGCGGGTTATCACCGATGACCAACACCCGGGTCTGTGCATGTGTAGACATGGATACTCACATTCGGGCCAGACGTTCCATCACCCGGTCGGCCGCAGCCAGCGTAGCATCCAGTTGCTCATCCGCGTGGGTGATCGACACAAACCCTGCCTCATACGCCGAGGGAGCCAGATAAATACCTTCACCCAGCATGCAGTGGAAAAATTGCCGGAACCGCACCACATCGGCTGTCATCACATCGGCAAAGGACTGAACCGTGGGCCGGTCGGTGAAAAACAGGCCGAACATGCCGCCTGCGTGGTTGACCGTCATGGGGATGCCATGCCTGCGAGCCCTCTCCCTGAAACCTTCAGCCAGACAGGTGGTTTTTTCGCTGAGTCGGGTGAAAAACCCGGCTTCTTCCACCTGCTCCAGGGTTTTGAGTCCGGCTGCCATCGCCACCGGATTGCCGGACAGGGTGCCGGCCTGATACACCGGACCCAGCGGGGCCAGTTGTCGCATGATGTCGAGACGCCCGCCAAATGCCCCCACCGGCAATCCGCCGCCAATCACTTTGCCGAGGGTGGTCAGATCGGGGCGAACCCCGTACAGGGCCTGCGCTCCTCCCAGTGCCACCCGGAAACCGGTCATGACTTCATCGAAGATCAGCAGGGCACCGTAGCGGTCGCATACGACACGGAGGGTTTCCAGAAAACCGGGTACCGGCGGTACGCAACTCATGTTGCCAGCCACCGGTTCCACGATGATGCAGGCAATCCGTTCGCCGTCACGGGCAAAGAGTTGCTCCACGGCATCGGCGTCGTTGTAGGGAAGCGTCAGGGTATGGGCGGCCAGGCTGGCGGGTACTCCGGGTGAGTCCGGTATGCCGAGGGTCAACGCACCGGAACCGGCCTTGACCAGCAGCGAATCGGCATGGCCGTGGTAACAGCCCTCGAACTTGACCAGAATGTCGCGCCCGGTATAGCCACGGGCCAGCCGAATCGCACTCATGGTGGCTTCCGTTCCGGAACTGACCAGGCGTACCCGTTCAATGGAGGGCACCCACTGACAGATTTTGCGGGCCATGTCGGTTTCAACCGTGGTGGGTGCCCCGAAACTCAGGCCATTTTCGGCGGCCATCAACACCGCACGCAATACCGCCGGATTGGCATGGCCCAGTACCATCGCCCCCCAGGAACCGACATAATCAATGTAGCGGCGTTCCTCGCTGTCCCAGATGAAGGGTCCCCGGGCACGGTCAATGAAAACGGGCGTTCCGCCCACGCTGTTGAAGGCTCTGACCGGTGAATTGACACCGCCGACAATATAACGGGCGGCTTCCTCAAAGAGTGTTTGCTGGCTCATGTGGTTTGTGATGATGGGTGGTTGAATCGGAGGCTGGACTCAGCGTGGTTCGAGTTGCCCCTTGTCCAGGTGACGAATGTAGTGGGCCTGTTCTGCCGCCCGCTGGTCGTGGGTTACCATGATGATGGTTTTGCCCAGCGTCTGATTGACGTTTTCCAGTAATGCCAGAATCTCCTCGGCAGATTTGCGGTCAAGGTCGCCGGTGGGTTCATCGGCCACGATCAGAAGGGGGTCGGTCACCAGGGCGCGGGCGATGGAGACCCGCTGTTGCTGACCGCCGGACAATTCTGACGGGTAATGGCTGCGTCGATCATCCAGGCCGGTCAGTTGAATGACCAGCTCTACGTGTTCCTTTCGCTCCTGCCGGGTCAGTTGCGTCAGCAGCAGTGGCAGTTCAATGTTTTCCCAGGCAGTCAGCACCGGCATCAGGTTGTAAAACTGGAAGATGAATCCGACATGGGCGGCCCGCCAGGCAGTGAGTTCGGTCTCGGTCAGTGCGACGATGTTCAATCCGTCGATCACCAGGGTTCCCCGGGTGGGTCGATCCAGCCCGGCAATCAGATTGAGCAGGGTACTTTTGCCGGAACCGGATGGTCCCATCAAGGCCAGGAAGTCGCCCGCGTCAATATCCAGGTCAATAGCGTTCAACACCGGAATATGTTGCTCGCCACGCTGGTATACCTTGCAGAGCTGGCGGATTTCAACCAGGGCTGGCATCAGGGTTTGATCACCCGTACGGCAGAGCCTTCGGCCAGGTGGGCCGGTGGATCAATCACCACGGCATCGCCCACTGACAGCACCGGATCAACGGCGGTGTAATCACCCAGCCGCTCCCCCGAATGTACCGTGATGGCCTT
>CAIVXW010000008.1 GCA_903910005.1 uncultured Methylococcaceae bacterium | reverse complement strand
GCGGTGTATCCCTCGGTGAGGCTGACCCGCCACTCCTCGGCAGAACGACTGGAGTGGGCCGGGTCGTACAGGGCATGCTTCATGGTAGGCCAATCAGGTCGGGTTGGCCTGCAGGCTCTTGCTGGCGACCTCGTACACATCCCGGGACAGGGTCTCCAGGCCGATGATACGCTGCAATTGTTCCCGCATCAGAGCCTGCCGTTGTGGGTCATGGCGTTGCCAGTGGGTCAGGGCACCCAGCATGCGTGCGGCAATCTGCGGATTGAGGGCATTGAGTTCCAGCACCCGATCCGCCAGAAAACGGTATCCCTGGCCGTCGCTGCCATGAAAACTGACCGGATTCATCTGACTGAAAGCCCCCACCAGCGAACGTACCCGGTTGGGGGTTTTGAGGTCAAAGGCCGGATGGGTCAGCAGGGTTTCAACCCGTTGCAGGGTACCCGGCCAGTGGCAGGTCGCCTGCAGGCTGAACCACTTGTCGATCACCAGGGCGTCCTGTTCCCAGCGACGATAAAAATCATCCAGACAGGCCAGTTTGTCCGGATGGTCACTGTTGACCAGGCAGGTCAGGGCCGCCATCCGGTCGGTCATGTTGCAGGCGGTTTGGTACTGGGTCAGCACCCGTGCCTGGCTGGCGGTGTCGTTCAGTTCATTGAGATAGGCCAGGCACACGTTTTTGAGTCGGCGTCGGCCACTCAGGGCCGGATCGTAGCCGATGGTGGTGGTGAGGGCGTGGGCCTGGTACACCCGTTCAAAATCAGCCCGTAACGCCCCGGCCAGTTCGCGCCGAACCGCCTGCCGGACGCGGTGGGTCGATTCCGGATCAATGACCGTCTGGGCCGCATGCAGGTAATCCTCACCCGGCAAACCCAACAGCAGGGCCATGAAGGCCCAGTCTGCGGAGGTTTCCGCCAGCGTGGCCCTGAAGGCTTCGACCAGCCGGGTATCCGGCGGCTGATCCGGCTCGGCCATGCGTTGCAACAAAAGACGGGTGATGACCTGCTGACCGGCATCCCAGCGGTTGAATGAATCAGGATCATGCCGAAACAAAAACAACAGTTCGGCTTCGGACTGGGCCGTCTGCAACCGAACCGGGGCCGAGAATCCGCGCAGCGGCGAAATGACCGGCTTGCAATCAAGCCCGTCAAAGCGGAAAACCCGGGTCGGTTCACGCAGTTCCAGCACCCGGGTCGTGGGCCACTCCGTTACCGTATCCTCACCAGCCAGCCGTACCGGCAGCGATTCTCCCCCCCGTCCCAACAACCCCAGAGCCAGGGGAATATGCAGCGGCTGCTTGACCGGTTGACCCGACGTGGGCGGGCAGCTCTGACGCACGGTCAGTTCCAGCACACCGCTTGCGGCGTCATAGGTTTCGGTCAGGTGCAACTCGGGCGTACCGGCCTGGCCGTACCAGCGGCGGAACTGGCCCAGATCAACCCCGTTGGCGTCTTCCATGCTGCGGACAAAATCATCGCAGGTCACCGCCTGACCGTCATGCCGGGCAAAGTAGCAATCAGTGCCCCGCCGAAAACCCTCATGACCCAGCAGGGTCTGCTGCATCCTGACCACTTCTGCACCCTTTTCGTAAACGGTCAGGGTGTAGAAGTTGTTGATTTCAATGTAGGAATCGGGTTGTACCGGATGGGCCAGTGGCCCTGCATCTTCGGCAAACTGTCGGGTACGCAGGTGATTGACTTCATCAATGCGCTTGACGGCAGCCGAGTGGCGTGAGGCGGAAAACTCCTGATCGCGGAATACGGTCAGCCCCTCTTTCAGACTGAGTTGAAACCAGTCCCGGCAGGTGATGCGGTTGCCGGTCCAGTTATGAAAATACTCGTGGCCAATGACCGCCTCAATGGCCTCGTAATCGGCATCGGTGGCGGTTTCCGGGCTGGCCAGCACGTATTTGGTATTGAATATGTTGAGTCCCTTGTTCTCCATGGCTCCCATGTTGAAATGACTGACCGCCACAATCATGTAGACATCCAGATCGTAATGGCGGCCAAAGGTCTCTTCATCCCAGCGCATGGCTGCCTTGAGCGACTGCAGGGCATGGTCACATTTGGCGATGTCACGCGATTCGGCGTAGAGTTCCAGCCGTACCTGCCGCCCTGCACTGTCGGTGTAGGTGTCACGCAGGCAATCCAGTTGACCGGCCACCAGGGCAAACAGATAACTGGGCTTGGGGTGAGGGTCTTCCCACCGAACCCAGTGCCGACCGTTCCGCAACGCACCGGTGGCAACCGGATTGCCATTGGCCAGCAATACCGGAAAGCGGGTCTGATCGGCTATCAAGGTGGTGGTGTAGCGGGTCATTACGTCCGGTCGATCAGGAAACGCGGTAATCCGGCGAAAACCCTGGGCTTCGCACTGGGTACACAGCATCCCGTCCGACAGGTACAACCCCTCCAGGGCTGTGTTGGCCCGGGGATTGATGCGGGTGGTGATTTCCAGTTCGAAAGGGCGGTCAGGCAGGTCGCTGAGGGTGAGGGACTCCGCCGTGCGAACGGCCTTCGCCGCTTCCAGCGGCTGACCGTTGACCCGTATGGCTTCCACGGTCAGTTGTTCGCCGTCCAGGGTTAAATCCGGACGGGTCGCCGCAACGGCAGGATTGGGCCGGAGCCTGAGTTTCGCCGTGACCCGGGTATCATTTTCGTCCAGTTCAAAGACCAGATCGAGCGAATCCACCAAAAATTCAAACGGCTGGTAATCACGCAGGTAAGTGGTTTTGGGGGTGGCATCGCGCATGGTAAACCTCAGTCAATCAACACAGAAGAAACTCCAGCAGGGCTTTCTGGGCATGCAGACGGTTTTCGGCCTCATCCCAAACGACACTGTGCGGCCCCTCCAGCACGTCGGCACTGACTTCTTCCTCACGGTGAGCCGGCAGGCAGTGCATAAACAGGGCAGCGGGTGCCGCTTCCGCCATAAGGGCGGCGTCTACCCTGAACTCACGAAACGCCTCGCGGCGGACGGTTTGTTCATCTTCATGGCCCATGCTGGCCCAGACATCGGTAACCACCAGATCGGCCCCGCAGGCAGCAACCCGGGGATCACGGCTAATCACTACCCGGTCGCCTGCGGCTTGGATCAGTTCCCTTTCCGGGTCGAAACCATCGGGGCAGGCGATCCGCAACTGAAAATCCAGCAGGCGGGCCGCCTGCATATAGCTTTGGCACATGTTGTTGCCATCGCCGATCCAGGCCACGGTTTTGCCGGCGATATCGCCCCGATGTTCAAAATAAGTCTGCATGTCGGCCAGCAACTGACACGGATGAAACCGGTCGGTCAGGCCGTTGATGACCGGAACCCTGGAATAGGCGGCAAAGGTTTCGACCGTTTCGTGTTTGTGGGTACGCAGCATAATGACATCCACCATCCGCGAAATGACCCGGGCCGAGTCCTCAACCGGTTCGCCCCGTCCCAACTGGGTATCACGTGGCGAGAGGAAAATGGCACTGCCGCCAAACTGGGCCATGCCAGCCTCAAAGGAAATGCGGGTACGGGTAGAGGATTTCTCGAACACCATGCCCATGACCTTGTTCTTCAGGGGTTCGTAAGGCGTTGCCAGCGTTTTGAGCTGGGTGGCGCGACCAATGAGGTGGCGGAATTCGGCGGATGTCAGATCATCCAGGGTAATGAGGTGGCGCAGGGGCATAAAACACGTCCGGCTCAACGAGCAGTGTAGGCGGTTATCAGGGCGGAGAGATCATCCAGCAACGCGGTTTCTTCCTCCGCACTCAGGATGAACGGTGGCAGCAGGCGCACGGTCGTATCAGCCGTGACATTGATCAGGTATCCCCGGGCCAGGGCTTCGGCCACCAGGGCCGTGCAGGGGGCATCCAGTTCGATGCCAATCATCAAGCCCTTGCCGCGAATATCGACGACCCGGGGATTGTTGCCCAGTCTGGTTTTGAAGCCTGCCAGCAAACGGGCTCCGAGGGCTGCGACCCGCGCAATCCACTGACCGGATTCCAGGGTGTCAATCACGGCCAGGGCCGCGCTGCATGCCAGCGGGTTGCCGCCGAAGGTTGAGGCATGCTTGCCACCGCCCAGCATCTGTGCGGCAATCCCCCGGGCCAGGCAGGCTCCGATGGGAACCCCGTTGCCCAAAGCCTTGGCCAGGCTGATCACATCCGGCTGGATGCCGCTGTGCTGAAACGCAAACCACTGACCGGTTCGTCCCATGCCGGTTTGCACTTCATCCAGCATCAGCAGCCAGCCGCGCTGGTCGGCAATGGCACGCAGACCGGGCAGATACTCCGCCGCAGGCACCCGCACGCCGCCTTCGCCCTGTACCGGTTCAACCAGTATGGCGGCGATGTCGGGATCATTCAGGGCGGCCACTGCAGCCAGATCGTTGTAGGGAACCCGCACAAACCCCTCAACCAGGGGTTCAAACCCGTCCTGGATGCGCGGATTGCCGCTGGCACTCAGGGTGGCGAGGGTACGTCCGTGGAAACTGCGCTCCATGACCACCACCCGGAGAGCCGCGATGCCCTGGTGGTGGCCATAACGCCGTGCAATTTTGAGGACTGCCTCATTGGCTTCGGCCCCTGAATTACAGAAAAAGGCATTCTCCAGGCCACTCAGGCGGCACAGGTGGGTGGCCAGTTGCTCCTGTAGACCAATCCGGTAAATGTTTGAGGTATGCAGCAACCGGCCTGCCTGGGTGGCCACGGCCCTGGCAATGGCCGGATGGGCATGCCCCAGACTGCACACCGCCACCCCGGAAATGGCGTCAAGATAGCGTTTACCGTCCGTGTCCCACAACCAGACACCTTCACCCCGCTCGAACGTAACCGGTAAGCGTGCGTAGGTTGGCATCACCTGATCTGTCATAATGGCTTATCCCCAAAAAAGAAAAAAGGCAGTCATGAGACTGCCCTGGTGAAATGGCGGCGCATTATAGTAAAAATACAGGCTTAAACAAGTGGAAATACTGTTCGCGCCGGATGAATGCGGGGCCGGAAACCAGTACCCGCGATCAGATGGCCCGGGCGGTGGGTGTCATTTTTGCCTGAAAGGGGTCAGTTTTCAGTCTGACCCCGAGTCTCTGGCTCTTGCCCCGAAATGTCAGCGACGGGGGGATTGTCGCCTTAAACCAAACAAAACAGGCGTCCCCGGTTCAGGCGGCTGAGCGGGTTTGATAGTCCGTCATCTGATCGAAATTGAGATAACGGTAGGTATCTTCCGGTTTAATCTCCAGCAGTCCGGCGTGTTGCCGGTATTCGTCCAGAGTCGGGATACGTCCCAGTACCGAACACACGGCCGATACTTCAGCAGAGGCCAGGTAGACGTTGGCACCGGCTCCCATGCGGTTGGGGAAATTGCGGGTGGAGGTGGAAACCACGGTGGCATTGTCGGCCACCCGGGCCTGGTTGCCCATGCAGAGTGAACACCCCGGCACCTCGGTGCGTGCCCCTGCCTTGCCATAGGTTCCGTACAGGCCTTCTGCGGTCAGTTCGGCCTGATCCATCCGCGTGGGCGGTACGATCCACAGGCGTCCGGGAACCGCCCGGTCGGCTTGTTCAAGAATTTTGCCCGCCGCCCGGAAATGACCGATGTTGGTCATGCACGATCCCAGAAATACCTCATCGACCCGGTCACCGGCTACCGCCGACAACGGCTTGACATCGTCCGGGTCGTTGGGGCAACACAGCAGGGGTTCGTGGAGGGTGTCAAGGTCAATCTCGATGACGGTGTGGTATTCGGCATCGGCATCCGGCTCCAGCAGGATTGGCGCGGCCAGCCAGGCCTTCATGCTGTCGATCCGGCGTTGCAGGGTTCTGGCATCGCCATACCCTTCGGCAATCATCCAGTTCAGCAGGGCGCAGTTGGAGCGCAGGTATTCTTCCACCGGCTCCCGGTTCAAACGCACGGTACAGGCGGCTGCCGAACGCTCTGCCGAGGCGTCGGCCAGTTCAAAGGCCTGCTCTATTTTGAGGTCAGGCAGGCCTTCAATTTCCAGGATGCGTCCGGAGAATACGTTTTTTTTGCCCTTTTTTTCCAGGGTCAGCAAGCCCTGCTGCAATGCCACGTAGGGAATGGCGTGTACCAGATCGCGCAGGGTGATGCCGGGTTGCATGTGCCCCTTGAAACGAACCAGCACCGATTCGGGCATGTCGAGCGGCATGATGCCGGTGGCAGCGGCGAACGCGACCAGTCCGGAACCCGCCGGGAAGGAAATGCCAATCGGAAAACGGGTGTGGGAATCGCCACCGGTGCCGACGGTATCGGGCAGCAGCATGCGGTTCAGCCAGGAGTGGATCACCCCGTCGCCTGGCCGCAATGACACTCCGCCCCGGGTCATGATGAAATCGGGCAGCGAGTGATGCACCGCTACATCCACCGGTTTGGGGTAGGCGGCAGTATGACAGAAGGACTGCATGACCAGATCCGCCGAGAAGCCAAGGCAGGCCAGGTCCTTCAATTCATCCCGGGTCATGGGGCCTGTGGTGTCCTGTGAACCCACGGTGGTCATCTGGGGTTCGCAGTAGGTTCCGGGACGGACACCGGCTACGCCGCAGGCCCGTCCTACCATTTTCTGGGCCAGGGTGAAGCCCTTGTTGCTGCTGACCGGGTCTTCGGGGCGACGAAATACCGTCGACGGCGGTAATCCCAGTGCCTTGCGGGTACGGTCGGTCAGTCCCCGTCCAATGATGAGATTGATGCGGCCCCCTGCCCGAACCTCGTCCAGCAGGATGTCATTTTTCAGGCTGAACCGGCTCAGTACCTCCCCGTCGGCATGACGCCGGATGAGGCCTTCGTAGGGGAGGATATCAATGACATCGCCGGTATTGAGACCGTTGACGTCGCATTCCAGCGGCAGAGCCCCTGAATCTTCCATGGTATTGAAGAAAATCGGCGCGATCTTGCCGCCGATGCACACCCCGCCGACCCGCTTGTTGGGTACGTAAGGAATATCCGCACCGATGTACCACAGCACCGAGTTGGTGGCCGATTTGCGGGAGGAACCGGTTCCTACCACATCGCCGACAAAGGCCACCGGCCACCCCTGTTGTTGCAGTTCGGCAATCTGGCGGGCCGCATCGGTCACGCCTTCGCGGGGAACTTTCAGCATGGCCTTCGCATGCAGGGGAATGTCAGGGCGTGACCAGGCATCCTGGGCGGGTGACAGGTCATCGGTGTTGATTTCCCCCGGAACCTTGAACACCGTCACGGTCAGGCAATCCGGTACGGCCGGGCGGTGGGTAAACCACTCCGCCTCAGCCCAGGACTCCAGCACCCGGCGGGCATGGACATTGCCGGCGGCGGCTTTGCTGGCTACATCGTGGAAGGCATCGAAAATCAGCAGGGTGTGGCACAAGCCCTCTGCCGCCAGGCTCCCCAGTTCAGGGTTCTCCAGCAATTCAATCAGGGGCTGGACATTGTAGCCGCCCACCATCGTCGCCAGCAGACGGGTCGCCTCGGCACAACTGATCAGCGGCGATACGGTTTCGCCCCGGGCCACGGCGGCCAGGAACCCGGCCTTGATGTAGGCGGCTTCGTCCACGCCGGCAGGAATGCGGCTGGACAGGAGTTCCAGCAAAAAGGCTTCCTCGCCCGCAGGCGGGGCTTTCAACGATTCAACCAGGGCTGCCGTCATGACCGGATCAAGCGGTTGCGGGACGATACCCAGGGCTGCCCGTTCGGCAGCGTTCTGTCTGTATTCTTTGAGCATGTTGTTTTTCCTTCTTGTATTGGGTTGAAATTTGCGGGTACAGTGGCGGAAACCAGTCATTTAACGTGAATTCGGCATGAGGCGAATGGCGAATGGCGAATGGCGAATGGCGAATGGCGAATGGCGAATGGCCAATAGCCAATGGGGGCATGGATGCGGGTGGGTATGCCGTACTCACTCGCCACCTGCCGCCAGGAGGGCCGCGCTCCCGGCATACCATTCGCTATTCACCAATGACCACTCACCCGGCCCTTAACCGAACTGACGTTGATTTAGCCCGAATCGTGCCATGACTACCCTGTATTATTCGCCGTCGGCCTGTCTCGCCCATGATACCGGGAATCACCATCCCGAATCTGCCGGGCGGTTGCGTGCCATTAACGCCCGCCTGCAACAGCCTGAGTTCGCCGCCCTCGAATACCGGGAGGCGATCCGGGCAACACGTGAGCAACTGGCATTGATCCATACTCCGGCCCATATTGAGCGGGTATGCAACAGCCTGCCGGTGCGGGGGCTGGTCGCCCTGGATGCGGACACCCCTCTCTCGCCGGGTTCACTGGACGCTGCCCTGTACGCCGTTGGCGCGGTGTGTTGTGCAGTGGATGCCGTTTTTGCACAAAAGCGGGTCAATGCCTTCTGTGCCGTGCGTCCGCCCGGACACCATGCCGAACCCGATCAGGCCATGGGCTTCTGCCTGTTCAACAACGTTGCCATCGCAGCCGCCCATGCCCTGGGCAAGTATGCGATTCACCGGGTGGCTATCGTGGATTTTGATGTACATCACGGCAACGGTACCCAGGCCGCGTTTTATCACAGACCCGAGGTTTTGTATGCCTCCACCCACCAGTTTCCCTGGTATCCGGGCACCGGATCAGCCCGGGAGACCGGCAGCGGCAACATCGTCAATGTGCCATTGCCGGGCGGGTGTGACTCCACCTGTTTCAGGGCCGCAGTCAGCGAACATATCCTGCCCGCCCTGGAGCGGTTTGCCCCGCAACTGGTGTTGGTTTCTGCCGGTTTCGATGGTCATCGGGACGATCCGCTGGCTGAACTGAACCTGCTGGAGGCCGATTTTGGCTGGATTACCCGCGAATTACTGGCGGTGGCGGCACGCCACGCTGCCGGTCGCCTGGTGTCGGTACTGGAGGGGGGGTATCAACTGGACGCCCTGACCGCGTCGGTGGCAGCGCATGTCAGGGCCATGATGGCGGCGGAATAATCCGGCCTTAACCGGATTTGCCGCGGCCTATGCCGTAGTAATCAAAGCCCAGGGCTTCCATGCGAACCGGATCATAGAGGTTGCGGCCATCGAAGATCACCGGATAGGCCAGACTGGTTTTGAGCAGATCGAAATCCGGGCTGCGGAACACATTCCACTCGGTCACGATGATGAGGGCACTGGCCCCTTGCAGGGTTTCTTCCGGGGTGTCGCACAATATCAATCCGGTTTGATCCGGGTAGAGCCGACGAGCCTCCCGCATGGCCACCGGATCATGGGCCCTGACCGTGGCACCGTGTGCCCACAGGGCTTCCATCACCACCCGACTGGAGGCATCACGCATGTCGTCGGTGTTGGGCTTGAAGGCCAGTCCCCACAGGGCGAAGACCTTGCCCGCCAGTTCTCCCCGGAAATAGTCGGTTATTTTTTGCACCAGACGCTGTTTCTGCCGTCCGTTTACCGACTCCACCGCCTGCAATAATTCTGCGCTGTAGCCGCTGTCGCGGGCCGTATGCGCCAGAGCCTTGACGTCCTTGGGAAAACAGGAGCCGCCATAACCGCAGCCGGGGTAGATGAAATGGTAGCCGATGCGTGGATCGGAGCCGATGCCGAGGCGGACTTTCTCAATGTCTGCCCCCAGCCGTTCGGCCAGGTTGGCCAGTTCGTTCATGAAACTGATCTTGGTAGCCAGCATGGCATTGGCGGCATACTTGGTCAGCTCGGCGGAACGGATGTCCATACAGACCAGACGATCGTGGTTGCGATTGAAGGGGGCGTAGAGAGCCCTGAGCAATTCCGTGGTACGCGGATTGTCCGTACCCACGATGATGCGATCCGGTTTCATGAAATCTTCAATGGCGGCTCCTTCCTTGAGAAATTCCGGGTTGGAAACCACATCGAATTCGACTTTTTTCTGGCGTTGCTGCAGCACGGTGTTGATGGCATCCCTGACCCTGTCTGCGGTTCCTACCGGTACGGTCGATTTATTGACTACCACCCGATAATCCTCCAGGCGTTCGCCGATGCTGCGAGCCACCGCCAGCACGTATTGCAAATCGGCGGAGCCGTCTTCATCCGGGGGGGTTCCCACCGCAATAAACTGAAACAAACCGTGTTCCACGGCCTGATCGACATCGGTGGTAAACCGCAGCCGACCGGACGCCATGTTGCGGCGGACGATCACGTCAAGGCCGGGTTCATGGATGGGGATATCGCCCTGATTCAATCGCTCGATCTTGGAGGGATCAATGTCGATACACAGGACTTCATTGCCGACTTCGGCAAGACAGGCACCGGTCACCAGACCGACATAACCGGAACCAAATACGGATACTTTCATAAAATTTCCATCTGCAGGTCGTTTTTAATGTCTTCCACGTGTTCAAGGCCCGTGGCGATACGTACCAGCCCGTCGCTGATACCGGCACAGGCCCTTTCCTCAGGCGTCAGGCGACCGTGTGTGGTGGTCGCCGGATGGGTGATGGTGGTTTTGACATCCCCTAAATTGGCGGTAATCGACAGCATACGGGTCGCGTCGATCAGTGCCCAGGCGGCCGCTTTGCCACCGGTCAGTTCAAAACTGACTATACCCCCGCCACCGCGTTGCTGACGCAGGGCCAGGGCGTGCTGGGGGTGGGAGGCCAACCCCGGATAATAGACCCGCTTGACCGCCGGTCGGGTTTCCAGCCACAACGCCAGTTGCAGGGCATTATCGCTGTGGGCTTTCATGCGGAGGCTCAGGGTTTCCAGCCCTTTGAGAAATACCCAGGCATTAAAGGGACTCATGGTGGGGCCTGCGGTTCTCAGGATGGGGTATATTTTTGTATCCAGCAATTCTCTGGAGCCGACAATGGCCCCGCCCAGGCAGCGGCCCTGACCGTCCAGATATTTGGTGGCGGAATGAATGACCAGATCAGCCCCCAGTTCCAGTGGCCGTTGCAGGGCCGGCGTGCAAAAGCAGTTGTCGACCGCCAGCCAGGCACCGTGGTGATGAGCCAGGTCGGCGATGCGGGCGATGTCGGCAATTTCGGTGAGCGGATTGGACGGCGTCTCCAGAAACAGCAGGCGGGTTTCTGGCCGGATGGCGGCTGCCCAGGCTGCTGCGTCGGTCAGGTTGACAAAATGGGTGGTGACCCCGAATTTGGCCAGAATGTTCTGAAACAGCAGAACCGTGTTGCCGAACACGCCCCGTGAACACACCACATGATCGCCGGCCTTGAGCAGACCCAGAGCCGTGGTGGCGATGGCCGCCATGCCGGAGG
>CAIVXW010000007.1 GCA_903910005.1 uncultured Methylococcaceae bacterium | reverse complement strand
GCCGGCGTGGCCGTAGTCGTGGAGGCCCGCCATCTGTGCATGATGATGCGTGGCGTGGAAAAGCAGAATTCGGTCATGACGACCTCCTCAATGCTGGGCCAGTTCAGAACCCACATCAGTACCCGTTCCGAGTTCCTCAACCTCATCAACCGTTGACCCAAGCCATGACGACCGAATCGCAATCCAATCATCGGCTGGGGGTACTGCTGGTCAATCTGGGAACCCCGGAGGCCGCGACCCCAACCGCCGTCAAACGTTATCTCGGCCAGTTTCTATCCGATAGCCGGGTGGTGGAAATCCCCAAACCCGTGTGGTGGCTGATCCTCAACCTGTTCATACTGCCGTTCCGCTCCCACAAGTCAGCCCATGCCTATGCCTCGATCTGGACGGAGCAGGGCTCGCCACTGATGGTGCTGACCCGCAACCTGACGCAGGCGGTGGCCGAACGCCTGGCGGAACGCTCGGGCGACCGGGTACAGGTGGATATGGCCATGTGCTACGGCGAACCCGCCATCCCGGCCCGGATGGCGCAACTCAGGCAGCAGGGCATCAACCGGTTCCTGATTGTGCCGCTGTATCCGCAGTACTCCTCGGCCAGTACCGGGGCGGTGTTTGATGCCATGGCCCGGGCGTTACTGCGCTGGCGGCACGTCCCGGAAGTACACTATCTCGATCATTACCACGACCATCCGGCCTATATCGGGGCCATCAGTCGGCAGATACAAACCTTCTGGCACGCGCAGGGCCGGGGACGTTTCCTGTTGCTGTCCTTTCACGGATTACCCGAAAAAAGCCGTACCCAGGGCGATCCCTACTACGAGCAGTGTCTGACCAGTGCCCGTCTGATTGCCGAGGCTCTGGCACTGACCGAAAACGAGTGGCAGGTTTGCTTTCAATCCCGCTTTGGCCCGGCCCGCTGGTTGCAGCCTTACTGCATAGACGTGCTGCGGGAAATGCCCGGACGGGGCATTGATGAAGTCGATCTGGTGTGCCCGGGGTTTGCGGTGGATTGCCTTGAAACCCTGGAAGAAATTGCCATAGCCAACCGGGATGAGTTTCTGGCAGCCGGTGGCCGCCAGTACCGTTACATTCCGGCCCTGAACGATGCCCCGGCCCATGTCGACCTGATGGAACAACTCATCATGGCACGACTGGGCTGAGCGAACGGATACCTGGCCGCGATGCCTGCCACCACGCCATCCGGGCCCGACGCCGACGCACCGGGCCTGATCCGGGCGATCATCGCTCAACTGGCAGAGGAGCTGCCCGGCCAGGTTCCCCTCCCGTCCTTCATTCCCCCCAATAGCCGTCACGGTTACTGGCAGCGGCCGTTTGGCGAGGCCTTGTCCCGCCATGAAGCCCTGACCGGCAGCCGGGTCTATCTGCCGGATCAACGGTTCCGGCAGTTTTTTCAGGCTGGCAGGATTCTGGCGGATGACCTGCGGGCCGGGTATGCACAGTACCCGACCTTGCGGGCAGACGAGATTCTGCTCGAAATTGACCGGCAGCCTCTCCGGCGCGGCGATATTTTCACCCTTGCCCTGGTTCACGGTCTGGAGCCGTTATCCGCCCCGCAACTGACCTGGCTGATCGAAGCCGGGGCAGTTCTGGAACAATTTCAGCCGGATGTCCCGACCCAGGCCCGCCATCGCTTCATGACGGTGACCAAACAGCAGGCCAGTGACGACCGTGCCGTTGACCCGTCGCAGGATATCGGTGCCTTGTGGCAGGCCTGTCTGGCCAGCCTCCGGATCGAACACCCGTCGCCAGATATGGTCGAGTACCCGTGTGATCCGGACGGAGACCGTCATACCCACCTGCTGGATCAAGCCGGACGTCTGCTGGAGGATCTCTGGCAGTCACTGGGAACCCGGCATACCCTGAGAACCCTGCTGCAAACCCTCACCGGCCAGGACATACTGGATACCGTGCGCCATCAATTCGCCTGCCTTGCCGCCGCTCATCCGGGTGAAGGTGTAGCGGCCTGGTTCAATGCGGGCGAGGGACTCCACCCCGACGGGTGCGAAGACCCTGCCGCCCTGGATCCTGCCGAAACCGTACACCAGGAGTTGCTCCGGCTGGGGCTGCCAGTCGGCCAGTGGGCAGCCTATCTGCAACACCTCACCCTTGAATTGCCGGGTTGGGCTGGCTGGCAGCCGGATCAGTCGGCCGATCCACTAATGCCCGCTACCCTGATGGACTTTCTGGCCATTCGCCTGCTGCTCGACCGTCAGGCATTCACACGCCTGTGTACGGACATCTGGCCGATTGCCCCGGCTCTCCCCGCCTTGCGTGCTTACCTTGACCACAACCGGGCCGAGTTTCTGGTGCGCCATACCCTGCATCGGCAGGTGCTTCCCGAGAGTCTGGCCCATCGTGCGCGGCAGGAGGGCGGTTGCGACTGGGTGACCCTGGCCCACCTGATTGATGCCTGGCTGCACGGCAAGGCGGCAGAGCAGGCGGGCAGGTATTCATCCCACCGCGATGGCTGGCGTTTGTTCCGCCTCACTCAGCACCTGGGTCTGACCGCAGGTGAGGTGGAGTCGCTGGCTCCGGGTACCGCCGTGGACTTGCTGGATACCCTCGACAGCCTGACTCCGGATATCCGGGGCGGCGTATGGCTTGGCGCATTCGAGCAATGTTACCGGGATGCGTTGCTCAATGCCCTGGCCCGTAACCGGGAACGCTGGCCTAGCCGTGACGGCCGTCCGGCCGCCCAGATCATTTGCTGCATGGATGAATGCGAGGAAAGTCTGCGTCGCCATCTGGAGGCAATCAATCCGGCGATTGAAACGCTGGGTGCCGCCGGGTTGTTTGACATTGCCATGAGGGGGGACAACCTGGATGAGGACATCCCCCGTCCGCAATCGCCCGCAGGAGCCATCCTGCATCATCTGGCCATGTTCCTCAGGGGGCGTGCAGTGCCAGCGTCACCGCCGACCCGGCCCGATCATCATTGCACCGACGCCGGGCAGGCTGACCAGGTGCAAAAGCTTCTGTTTGACACCGGACTGACCGACGGATTCGGAAGTCTGGTAATACTGATGGGACACGGTTCCGGCAGCGAAAACTGTGGTGCCTGCAAGGGACGCCACGGCGGGTTGAATGCCCGGATGTACGCTGCCATGGCCAATCGCAGCGAAGTCCGGTGCATCCTGAGCCAGCGGGGGCTGTCCATCCCGGACGACACCTGGTTTGTGGCGGCTGAACACGATACCCGCACCGAAACCATTCGCTGGCACGCATCCGACACCCTGCCGTCCCGATTCCGCCCCTGGTTCAACCTGCTCAACAACGACCTGAAGCAGGCAACCGTGCGTGTCGCCCATGAACGCTGCCGTGGTTACGTCAAGGCTCCACACCAATTAAGCCCCGGGCAGGTTCTGCGTCATATCAGGCGGCGTGAGCCGGAACGCCGCCACGCCACCCATGCCGCCATCATTATTGGTCGACGCCGTATCAGCCAGGGATTGTTACTCGACCGGCGGCTATTTCTGATGTCCTATGATGCCAGCCGGGACGAAGCAGGTGCCCGCCTGGAAGGGATGCTGGGGACGGTTGGCCCGGTACTGGTCACCCTCAACCTGACCTGCCATTTTTCAGCCACGCAAACTGAAATCCACGAACCCATGCGTTTGCTGATGGTGGTTGAACACACGCCGGACACACTGACCGGCATACTGGCCCGTCAGCCGCCCCTGGCCGAACTGGTTGGCAATGCCTGGATGCAACTGGTCAGCCTTGATCCTGACAGCGGCGACACAGCCCTTTACCGCCCCGGTGTCGGCTTCGAACCCTGGCGGGACACGGCCAGGGCACTGGCAGAAGCCCCCCAATTGGCTGACTGAACCCGACCGTCCCGAATTCACGTTACCATTCCCGCAACCCGAAATTCCACAGTGTGTCATGAACAATAAAACCACCCGTAACCAGACCATCGCCATGGCCGGCACATTACAGGCTCTTTACCTGGTGCAGCAAATTGCCCGAACCGGCCAGGCAGATCCCGACGACCTGCTGACCTGCATCGAGAGCGTCCTCAAGATGGATGCAGAAAATGTTGAGGACATTTACGGTGATCTGCGCTATCTGCGTACCGGATACCAGTTGGTACCGACGCTGGGCGGAAACCGCGAACTGGCCCGCTATTTTGGCATCATGCTGTTTCATGGCAGTACCCTGGCCACCCACGAGGAACGAACCCGCAAAATCCGCAGTGGTGTAGAGCGCGCCTACCGGCAGGCCGAACAATCCAGCAGCCTGGATCCAGCGGTCATTGCCCTGTTGGCTGAAACCTATCAGGACGGTGTCAGCCCCTATTCGCCGCAGGTTGTGGTGGAGGGAGAACGGCGGTATCTGGCGCGGCAGGATCATGCCCAGACCATACGAGCCCTGCTGCTGGCGGCCCTGCGTTCCACAGTACTCTGGCGGCAATGCGGTGGACCCCGTTTTGGCCTGTTACTGGCACGCAGACGCCTGACCCGCGAGGCGCAGGTATTGCTGGATTTGACCCGCGATTGAACCGCCCTGGTGCAGAGCGGTAACCTGGGCGGGGTGACCATAACCCATCGCTCCACGGACGGGCAGCAACGCCCCGGATGTGCTGCTGTTCAGATCAGTAGAGGGATCAAAATGGTTCGTCAGGTTCGCTGCCGCTGTCTTCTGGCCACGTATATGCGCTAGAATGGTGCATCCATCCCGCGTTCAACCACCATGATTTCATCTGTCAGCCGTATTGGCCTTGATGTTGCTTTTGCCTTGTCACCATGAGCGACTCTGACACCTCCCCAACTTACCAGCGCATTCTGGACCATCTGACCAATGCGGTGTTGCTGTTCAATCCGGATTGCAGGCTGGAATACATCAACATGGCAGGGGAAATGCTGCTGTCGGTCAGTGCCCGCCAGGTCATGGGAAGCCGGGCGGGTGACCTGTTTTTTCTGCAGGAACATGACATGGAAAAGGATTTACTCCAGTCGCTGCGCCACAATCTGTCCCTGATTCGGCGCAATTTGTCACTGAGCCAGTCGTCGCACCCGATGACCGTCAATGTCACGATCACACCGGTACTCGAACGTGAATGGCCTGTGGGCGTGGTGGTTGAAATCGAGCAACTGGATCGGCATCTCCGCATCTCGATGGAAGAACAACTACTGGCCCAGCACAATGCCGCCCGCATGTTGTTGCGGGGGCTGGCCCATGAAATCAAAAACCCGCTGGGCGGTCTGCGCGGAGCCGCCCAGTTGCTGCATCGTGAACTGGCAGAGGAGGAATTGCGGGAATACACCAAAATCATCATGGAGGAATCAGACCGGTTGCAGTCCCTGGTGGATCGCATGCTGGCTCCCAGCAAACCGCCCCGCAAAAACCCCCTGAACATTCACCGGGTGCTGGAACGGGTCAGGCAACTGGTGCAGGTTGAAGCCCCGTCCGGGGTGGTGATTGAACGTGATTATGACCCCAGCATTCCGCTGATTGACGGCGACAGTGACCAACTCATTCAGGCCATTCTGAACATCGTGCGCAATGCAGCCCAGGCGGTCGGCCAAAAGGGACACATCATGCTCAGAACCCGCATCCACCGGCAGGTTACCATTGGCGCAAGACGCAACCGCATGGCCGCCAAAATTGAGGTCATCGACAACGGTCCCGGCATCAAACCCGAGTTGCTGGGCCAGATTTTTTACCCGATGGTGACCGGTCGGGCCGACGGAACCGGCCTGGGGCTTTCAATCGCCCAGTCACTCATCAATCAGCACGGCGGGCTGGTGGAATGCACCAGCGTACCCGGCAATACCGTATTCTCAATTTTCTTGCCCTTGGAGACGGAGCATGACTGATACAGCCCAGGTCTGGGTCGTGGACGACGACCGTTCAATACGCTGGGTACTGGAAAAGGCCTTGCAAAAGGCCGCCATCAGTACCCGCTGTTTTGCCAATGCCGACAATCTGCTGGGTGCCCTGGAACTGGCCAAACCGGATGCCATCGTCACCGACATTCGCATGCCGGGTATGGACGGGCTGGAATTGCTCAAGCAATTACAGCTCCGCCATCCCCAGTTGCCGGTCATCATCATGACCGCCCATTCTGACCTGGAAAGTGCCGTGTCGGCCTTTCATGGGGGAGCCTTTGAATACCTGCCCAAACCGTTCGACGTCGACGAAGCCGTTGACCTGGTACGACGGGCCTGCGCCCAGAATCAAGGTCCCCGGGGGGATTCCCCACCGCCGGTGGTCACCACCCGGACACCGGAGATCATCGGCGAGGCTCCCAGCATGCAGGAGGTTTTCCGGGCCATTGCCCGCCTGGCCCGTTCCCATATCACGGTACTCATCAACGGTGAATCCGGTACCGGCAAGGAACTGGTCGCCCGTGCCCTCCATCGCCATAGCCCCCGTGCCGACAAGCCGTTCATCGCGCTCAACATGGCGGCCATTCCCCGGGACCTGCTGGAATCCGAACTGTTCGGCCACGAACGCGGTGCCTTTACCGGTGCCCAGGCTCGCCGTTCCGGGCGCTTTGAACAAGCCGATGGGGGTACCCTGTTTCTCGATGAAATCGGCGACATGTCGGCTGATTTGCAAACCCGGTTACTGCGGGTATTGGCCGACGG
>CAIVXW010000006.1 GCA_903910005.1 uncultured Methylococcaceae bacterium | reverse complement strand
CCTCGACGGAACCCTTGAGGTCACGGCCCTCTACGCCACCGCCACCGCGTTTGCTGCCCTGAGGGTTGATGGTTCGGTGGTGACCTGGGGAGACAGCGGGGCAGGGGGAGACAGTGATGCGGTGGCCGCCCTGCTGGACGGTCGTCAGCCGGTCACCCGCCTGTATGCCAACCCCTACGCCTTTGCCGCACTCCGGGCCGACGGTTCGGTGGTGACCTGGGGCGATGCACGTCACGGTGGCGACAGTCAGGCGCGGGCGGATCAACTGGACGGTACCCAGGCCGTCGTGTCGATTGAGGCAACCCGTACCGCGTTTGCCGCGCTCCGGCAGGATGGCTCGGTCGTGAGCTGGGGCGATACCCACTGGAACCGTGCATGGGCACCCCTCAAGGGGGAGGTACCGGTTACGGCCCTGTTCGCCAACGATGCGGCGTTTGCGGCCCTCAGGGCGGATGGCTCGGTGGTGACCTTCGGTACAGCCACGGCCGGTGGCGACAGCCAGGCCGTGGCCGGCTTGCTGGACGGTTCGGTCGACGTGACCACGATCATACCGAATGGCAGAGCCTTTGCAGCCTTGCGGGCTGACGGGACAGTCGTCACCTGGGGCGATGCCCGTTGGGGCGGCGACAGGGCTGATGTCGGGCTGGCGTTGGCGGGTCGAACCGGTGTCGAGTCGCTCATGACGGTAGCGGGTTACTCTCAGGGTGCCTATGCGGCCCTGCTGGCGGAGGGAGCCGTAGCGGTCTGGGGTGGCAGTAACCGGGGCGGCGACAGCCAGGCGGTGGCCACGGCCCTGAATGGCACGGTGGCTGTGCAGACAATCGCCGCCACTGCCGGGGCGTTTGCCGCCCTCAGAACCGATGGTTCGGTGGTCACCTGGGGCGATGCGAATGACGGTGGCAATAGCCAACCGGTCGCTGCAGCCCTGGCAGGGACCATTGATGTAGTCTCGGTTACAGCGACGGCCGGGGCGTTTGCCGCCCTCAGAACCGATGGCTCGGTAGTCACCTGGGGCGATGCCGATCGTGGCGGTGACAGCCGCCCGGTACAGGCGGCCCTCAAGGGGGTTGTCGATGTAGTGTCGATCACCGCCAACACCGAAGCATTTGCCGCCATACGGGCCGATGGCTCGCTGGTGACCTGGGGAAATGCGGACTGGGGCGGTGACAGCGGCCCGGTAGCCGCCCGGCTGGATGGTACGCTTGACGTCACCCGGCTTGCAGCCACGGCGACCGCCTTCGCCGCCCTCAGGGCCGATGGCTCAGTGGTCACCTGGGGCGGAGCAGGCGGTGACAGTCAGGCGGTAGCCGCTGCCCTCAACGGAACGGTTGATGTGGTGCAACTCGCTGCCAATGCGTTCGCCTTTGCCGCCGTTCGTGCCGACGGTTCAGTGGTCACCTGGGGTGATCCTGCCAGCGGCGGCGACAGCCGTTCCGTTGCTGCTGCCCTGGACGGCAGCCCCGCCGTCATCGACATTCGTTCCACCGACACCGCCTTTGCCGCCCTCAGGGCCGATGGTTCGGTGGTGACCTGGGGTGGGGAAGGCGGCGACAGTTCAGGGGTTGCCAGCGAACTGGACGGACACCTTCGGGTACAGACGCTGGCGGCCAGTTCGACTGCCTTTGCCGCCCTGCGGGAAGACGGTTCAGTCGTGACCTGGGGTCAGCCAGTCGGCGGCGGTGACAGCCGCTCGGTGCAAGCCGCCCTGAGCGGTCCCCATTCGGTCAAGGCACTCCATGCCAACGATGCAGCGTTCGCAGCCATACGCGATGACGGTTCCGTGATCGCCTGGGGCGACCCGACAGCAGGCGGAACCAGTCCGTCGGCACAACGGGTCAACAGCGTACAGGCAACCCGGGGTGCCTTCGCGGCACTGACGGATTCCGGGGCGGTTGTGGTCTGGGGTGATCCTTATTACGGCGGTGACGGTCGGGCCGTGGCCAGCGGGTTGAATGGCACCCTCCCGGTCACGGCCCTGTATGCCACTGACGAAGCCTTTGCCGCCGTCCGGGCAGACGGTTCCGTGGTGAGCTGGGGCATCAACCTGGGAGGAGATGAGCGGGCCGTGGCCGCATCACTGCAATCCGGGGTGGTCGGATCGGTCAATGTGCAACCGGTCAACGCAGAACCGACCGGCAGCGTTACCCTGCAGGGCAAACTGAAACCCGGCAAAACCCTGACCGTGGTCAGTAGCCTGGACGATGCCGATGGCCTGGGTGCATTGCGCTACCAGTGGCTGCGTGACGATCAGCCCATTCGCCTGGCCAGCGGCGAACGCTACATTCTCAAACCCGCCGATGTCGGTCACGCGCTGCGGGTGCAGGTCAGTTATGTCGACGGACAGGGCACGACCGAGCAGGTCAGCAGTGCGGGGGTCAGCATACCGGTACCCAACCGGCCACCGAGTGGTGCAGTCATCATCAGCGACACCACCCCGACCGAGGCCCAGCGGCTGACCGTCACGCACCGCTTGAGTGATGCCGACGGCCTGGGCCCGGTGGCGTACCGCTGGCAGCGCGGTACGCGGGTAGTAGGGGAGGGGGCCGACTATACGGTAACCGCTGCTGACGTGGGCCAGTCGTTGCAGGTAGTGGCGAGCTACACCGATGGCGGCGGCCATGCCGAAAGCCTGGCCAGTGCGCCCACCCAACCGGTGCAGGGGCTGCCGGTGTATCGCCTGACAGCCGATCAAACCACGGTCAACGAAGGCACTACGGTGCAAATCACCCTGACCACTACCCACCTGCCGCCCTTGAGTCAGGTGCCGCTTCGCCTGAGTGGCCGGATTGACGGCACTGATCTTGTAGAACCCTGGCCTGCGGCCCCCCTGGTAACCGGAGCCGACGGCACGGCTCGACTGACCATCGAATTGCGGGCCGACCAGCGCACCGAAGGCACTGAAACCCTGAGTCTGTCACTGGTCGATGCCCCGGATCAAACCGTGACGGTCACGGTTCTGGATACCAGCCGGAACCAGGCTCCGCAGGTCAACGCTACGATAGCGGATCAATCCGCATTCGAAACCCGGGGCTTCCAGTACGTACTGCCAGCCGGGTTATTTACCGATCCTGAATCCGCTGAACTGGTTTATGCGGCCCGTCTGCAAAACGGTAAGCCGCTTCCGGCCTGGCTGCAGTTTGATGCCAACGCGCTGCGTTTCGAGGCTACGCCACCGCTTGATAGCCCTGACATCCGGGTGATACTGACCGCGACCGATCCGGAGGGACTGACGGCGTCGCTCGGTTTCAGCCTGCTGACTCCCACCCCCAACCGGCCACCGAGCGGTGCAGTCATCATCAGCGACACCACCCCGACCGAGGCCCAGCGGCTGACGGTCACCCATCGCTTGAGCGATGCCGACGGCCTGGGCCCGGTGGCGTACCGCTGGCAGCGCGGTACGCGGGTAGTAGGGGAGGGGGCCGACTACACGGTAACCGCTGCTGACGTAGGCCAGTCGTTGCAGGTGGTGGCGAGCTACACCGATGGCGGCGGCCATGCCGAAAGCCTGGCCAGTGCGCCCACCCAACCGGTGCAGGGGCTGCCGGTGTATCGTCTGACAGCCGATCAAACCACGGTCAACGAAGGCACTACGGTGCAAATCACCCTGACCACTACCCACCTGCCGCCCTTGAGTCAGGTGCCGCTTCGCCTGAGTGGCCGGATTGACAGTGCCGATCTCGCACCGCCCTGGCCTGCGGCTCCCCTGGTAATCGGAGCCGACGGCACGGCTCGACTGACCATCGAATTGCGGGCCGACCAGCGCACCGAAGGCACTGAAACCCTGAGTCTGTCCCTGGTCGATGCCCCGGATCAAACCGTGACGGTCACGGTTCTGGATACCAGTCAGGCAGCGGTCGAGCCGCTACCGGTCACCGCCACTGACGGTGATGATGCCTGGACGGGCACTGCTGGCAGGGATCGCTTCAACGGATTGGCCGGTAACGACACCCTGAATGGCCTGGCCGGTGACGATACATTGCTGGGCGGCGCGGGCGATGACGTCCTGCGCGGTGGTCGTGGAACTGACATGATGCTGGGAGGGGAGGGCGAAGATACCTATGAGGTCGACAACCGGCAGGACAGGGTGGTCGAATCGACCCATCCCGGTGAAGTGGATGTCATTGAGTCCGGTGTCAGTTACACGCTACCGGATAACGTTGAAATACTGACCTTGACGCGAACGGCCCTGGATGGCTGGGGTAACGACCTGGATAACCTGATGCAGGGAACAGCCCTGGATAACTGGCTGACAGGCTATGACGGTGACGATACCTTGCAGGGTCTGGCCGGTAACGACACCCTCCAGGGCGGGGCCGGTAATGACAGACTGCTCGGTGGAGCCGGACTGGATGTCGCCCTGTTTGTGGAGGCGGGTCAATCGGACTACAAGCTAATCCGCGATGTGGAAGGTCTGCAGTGGATTGTCGAGTCTGTTGGTGAGCCTGATACCGGGGTGGACACACTGACCGCCATTGAGGTACTGCGTTTTGCCGATGGTGACCTGATCCTGCCGGGCTTGATGATTGGCTAATCCTCCCTCACCTTTCCTTTCCACTCCCTGGCTTCGGCATGTCGGCATTCACAAACACCGGGCAAGCCGCTTCGTTGGGCAAAAATTCACGCGCAAAAGTGGTCTTGCCTGCGCCACCTCAGTGGCCTTATCGCGAATTCACGTTAGACTATTCCCCCAAGCCTGACCACGGCTGTCGTCCGTGGCCATTCGGCACCATTTGCACTCCCGGCTTGCGTGACAACACCGCCCATGAACAAAATCCAGCAGCTATTTGAAAACGCCAAGGCCTGTGCCGAGGATAACGCCGCCTTCCTTGAAACCTTGTATGAACGCTATCTGGATGATCCCGATTCGGTGGATCCGAGTTGGCAGGAACGCTTTCAATTTCTGCAGTGGGAACCCACCTGTAGCAGTACGCAAGCAGGGCAGGGCAGTGCTGTCAATGTCGGGGAAAGTCTGGAGGATGCGGTCGTCAAACAGTTTGCCGTGGCCCGTCTGGTTTATCAGTATCGAACCCGGGGGCATCAGGCAGCCGATAACAACCCGCTGAAGCTGGCACCGGTACAGCGTTTGATTGATCTCAATCCAGCCTATCATGGACTTAACGAGGCAGATTTTGACCGTCATTTTTACTACGATGTTTTTGCCACCCGGGAAAAATGGCTGCTCCGCAACATCGTCGCCAGGATGCAGCGAGCCTATTGTGGCGGTATTGGCTATGAGTACATGCATATCGTTGACAGCGAGATCAAGCAATGGCTGCAACACCGGATCGAACGCACCGAAGCCCCGTTCCGAACGCCCGAACAGCGGGTCTGGCTGCTGAAAATGCTGACTGCCGCCGAAGGCATAGAAAAATACCTGCACCGTCAGTATGTGGGGCAGAAACGCTTTTCGCTCGAAGGGGCTGAAAGCCTGATTCCCCTGCTGGACGGGTTGATACAGACGGCGGGAGCCTCGGGAATGCGCGAGATCGTCATCGGCATGGCTCACCGGGGCCGGTTGAATGTGCTGGTCAACATCATGGGCCGCAAACCCAGTATGTTGTTCCAGGAGTTTGAAGGCACTGCTGACACCGTTGTGCCCTATGCCAGTGCCGGTGATGTCAAATATCACATGGGTTATTCTTCCGACATTCTCACGGAATCGGGTTCGGTGCATGTGGCTCTGGCCTTCAATCCATCCCACCTGGAAATTATTGCGCCGGTGGTGGAAGGTTCGGTGCGGGCGCGGCAGGATCGCTATGCCGGGGAGGGCGAAGATAAAGTCATGGCGGTTCTGATTCACGGTGATGCCGCCTTTGCCGGTCAGGGGGTGGTGATGGAAACCCTTAACATGGCAGAAACCCGGGCCTTCACCACCGGCGGAACCCTGCATATCGTAGTCAACAACCAGATTGGCTTTACCACCAGCAACCCCTTCGATGCCCGTTCCACCCTGTACTGCACCGATGTAGCCAATATGGTGCAGGCTCCGGTCTTCCACGTGAATGGAGACGATCCGGAGGCGGTGATGACCGTCATGGAGCTGGCTCTGGA
Source organism: uncultured Methylococcaceae bacterium (assembly GCA_903910005.1). Taxonomy (GTDB): domain Bacteria; phylum Pseudomonadota; class Gammaproteobacteria; order Methylococcales; family Methylococcaceae; genus CAIVXW01. Next base: position 3,229 of record CAIVXW010000006.1, on the reverse strand, counting down.
TTACCGGATGAAGTTCAAGCGGGATGTGGTGGTCGATTTGATCTGCTACCGGCGTCACGGCCACAATGAGGCCGATGAGCCGGCCGTCACCCAACCGGCCATGTACCGTTTTATTCGCCAGCATCCGCCAATAACCCGCCATTATGCGGCTCGACTGGAGCAGGAGGGCGTCATCGACAGCAATACCGCCAAAACCCTGGAAGAGGACTACCTCAAGGCCTTGAAACGTGACGAAGCGGTATCCCGTGCCATTTTGCGCGATACCGTCAGTTACATCCGAACCCGCTGGGATCATTACCTCGGACATGACTGGACGACCGCGTATCAATCCGCCATCCCGCCCGAACTGATTCAGGATCTCTCGCAGCGGCTGAGCCGGATTCCAGGCCATTTCACCCTGCATCCACGGGCTCAGGCCATCGTGTCGGCCCGGCAAAACATGGGGCAGGGCAGTGCGCCACTCGATTGGGGCTTTGGCGAAACCCTGGCCTATGCCAGTTTGCTGGTGGAAGGACGTAACGTACGCCTCACCGGGCAGGACGTGGGACGGGGCACCTTTTTCCATCGTCATGCCGTTTTGTTCGATACCGAAAGCGGGGATTCCTTTATCCCGCTGCAGCATCTGGGCGAGAACCAGGGCCGGTTTCACCTGTACGATTCGCTGTTGTCCGAGGAGGGCGTCCTTGGTTTTGAATACGGTTACAGCAGCTCGGAACCCGATGCCCTGGTGATCTGGGAAGCCCAGTTCGGTGATTTTGCCAATAATGCCCAGGTGGTGATTGATCAGTTCATTGCCTCGGGCGAAACCAAATGGGGCCGTCTGAGCGGCCTGACCCTGCTGTTGCCACATGGCTACGAAGGGCAGGGACCGGAGCATTCCTCAGCCCGGCTGGAGCGGTATTTGCAGCTTTGCGCCGAGCAAAACATGCAGGTGTGCGTGCCGACAACCCCGGCGCAGATTTTCCATCTGCTGCGACGCCAGGTGGTGCGTCCGTGCCGCAAACCGCTGATCGTGATGACTCCCAAAAGCCTGCTGCGACACAAGCTGGCGGTTTCATCGCTGGAGGAACTGAGCCAGGGCGGATATCGCAACGTGATTGGCGAAATCGACCCGCTGGATCCGGCAACGGTGACCCGGGTGATTCTCTGTGCCGGCAAGGTGTATTACGATCTGCTGGAAGCCCGTCGACAGCAGGGCATTGAGCGGGTCGCCATCATCCGGATTGAGCAGCTTTATCCCTTTCCGTCCGGCGATTTGCTGGCGGAACTGGCGGCTTATACTGCCATGGAGGAACTGATCTGGTGCCAGGAAGAACCCGAAAATCAGGGGGCGTGGCATCAGACCAGGCACCGTTTCCTTTACTTGCTGGAAAAATCGGTCAGGGTCGGCTATGCCGGTCGTCCCATGTCGGCAGCTCCGGCAGTGGGCCAGTTTCATCGGCACCTGCAACAGCAGAAAAAAGTCGTGGAGGATGCCCTGACCGGCGTCATCCCTCATCAACCCATTCACGGAATCTCACATGCGTCTGGAAATCACCGTACCTAATTTGCCTGAATCCGTTAACGATGCCACGTTGCTGGATTGGCACAAGCAACCGGGTGATCGCCTGCAACACGGCGACAACCTGATTGATCTGGAAACCGACAAGGTGATTCTGGAGGTTCCTGTGCCGGATAACGGGGTATTGCTGACCGTTCACCGCAGCCGGGGCGATGTGGTCAGAAGTGGCGAACTGCTCGCGGTCATGGAAACAGGGGAAGCCGCCACCGACCCGACTGCGGCGACAGCGGTTGCACCCACCGCAGAGCCTGCACCGGTCGGCCCGGTTGCTTTCAGTCCGGCGGTGCGACGGATGCTGCTGGAACATCCGGTGGATCCGGCCCAACTCACCGGAACCGGGCGGGAAGGGCGTATTACCCGAAGGGATATCGAAAATTATCTGAAGGGGCAGGGCAGGGAACCGCAAACGGCGGCTGGGGCGACAACAACTGAGGCGGTGGTGGTAGCCGCACCGATTGTCGCCGAGCGGGGTGAACGCCGAATCCCCATGACCCGGCTGCGTGCCCGCATCGCGGAACGCATGATGGAGGCCCAGCGCAACACCGCTACGCTGACGACTTTCAACGAAGTCAACCTGCAGAAAATTTTTGAGCTGAGAAATCAGCATCGCACCCGATTTGAACAGCAGCATGCGACCAAACTGGGCTTCATGTCATTTTTTGTCAAGGCGACTGTGGCGGCACTGAAACGCTTTCCCATCGTCAATGCGTCAATCGACGGCAATGACATCGTGTACCACGATTATTATGACATCGGCATCGCGGTATCATCGGAACGGGGATTGGTGGTACCTATACTGCGACAGGCCGATCAACTGGATTTTGGCACCATCGAACGGGCTATCGCTGATTTTTCCAGAAAGGCACGTGATGGCAAGCTGAGCTATGAAGACCTGAACGGCGGTACCTTTACCATTACCAACGGCGGCATTTTTGGCTCCATGCTGTCGACGCCCATCCTCAATCCGCCTCAGAGTGCCATTCTTGGCATGCACGCCATCAAGGAGCGTCCGATTGTGGAAGACGGACAAATCGTGATCCGTCCCATGATCTATCTGGCGGTATCCTACGACCATCGCATCATTGACGGACGCGAAGCCGTATCTTTTCTGTTTTCCATCAAGGAAAGCCTGGAAGACCCGTGCCGGTTGCTGCTGGACATTTGACGACCGGCTGACTGAATTCGGGAGAAGCAGGGGGCTTCTCCCGGAGCTTGTGTGGGCTGGATGTTCCGGCTACTTAATTGCTAATAATGCATATTATGTAAAATAAAGACGATGAAGCATAGCGCGACCACCCAATCAGCCCCACCGCCGCCCTTGCGACTGGTTGCCATTCATCCGGACGACGCGGCAATGAACCAATGCCCGAGAAATCGGTTTAGAATAGAAATTGATTGGCGTTGAGCGGCGTAAAACCTGCCAGTTGAATTTCCAGTTCGGCGGTGGCGGGGTTGCTGTCGAGGTTGAACTGGATGACGGACTGTTGGGTGGCGAAGTCTACGCTGTAGCGTGCCTGATTGGTGGCCCGGAATTGGCATATAAAGCGACCTAGCGGTCGGCGAGCAGTGTGAGGAGGGCTTTTGGGGCCGTGGTCAGGCCGACCACGAAGGTCTTGAGGGATGAGACGTGCAGGACGCTGATGTCGATGAACTGGGTCATGACCTGCT
>CAIVXW010000005.1 GCA_903910005.1 uncultured Methylococcaceae bacterium | reverse complement strand
TCCTCAAAGGTGAGCGGGCGATTATCCAGTGCCGAAGGCAGGCGAAAGCCGTAATCAACCAGTGTTTCCTTGCGTGAGCGATCCCCCCGGTACATGCCGCCCAGCTGCGGAAGGGTGACGTGGCTTTCATCAACGACCAGCAGGGCTGAGGACGGCAGATAATCAAACAGGGTCGGCGGTGGCTCACCGGGATTGCGTCCGGACAGGTAGCGTGAGTAATTTTCGATGCCAGGGCAATACCCCACTTCCAGCATGATTTCCATATCGTACAGGGTTCGTTGTTCCAGCCGCTGGGCTTCGACCAGGCGGTGCTGCCGGTTTAATTCATCCAGCCTGAGCCGCAGATCCGCCTTGATCCACTCAACCGCCGCCAGGATTTTTTCCCGTGGCGTCACATAGTGGGTTTTGGGGTACACGGTATAGCGGGCTATCCGGCCCAGGATTTCCCCGGTCAGCGGATCAAACAGCGACAGCCGTTCTATTTCGGTGTCAAACAGTTCAATTCGCAATGCCGCCTGTTCTGATTCTGCCGGAAAAATGTCAATGACATCCCCTCTGACCCGGTAAGTGGCGCGGCGCAGTCCGGTCTCATTGCGGGTATATTGCAATTCAGCCAGGCGACGCAGCAAAAACCGCTGATCCATCAAATCTCCCCTGACCAGATGCAGCACCATGCTGAAGTAGGAGGCCGGTTCCCCCAGTCCGTAGATGGCGGAGACCGTGGCCACGATGATGGTGTCCTTTCGCTCAATCAGGGCCTTGGTAGCCGATAACCGCATCTGCTCAATGTGTTCATTGAGCGAGGCATCCTTGGCAATGTAGGTATCAGAGGAGGGAACGTAGGCTTCCGGCTGGTAATAGTCGTAATAGGAGACAAAATACTCGACCGAATTGTCCGGAAAAAAGGCCTTCATTTCCCCGTACAACTGTGCGGCCAGGGTTTTGTTGGGGGCCAGAATCAGGGTGGGTCGCTGGATCGCCTGAATGACATGGGCCACCGTAAAGGTTTTGCCGGAACCGGTGACTCCCAACAGGGTCTGGTGCAGCAGCCCGTCACGCAGCCCCTCCACCAGGCCGCGTATTGCCTCGGGCTGATCCCCGGCCGGTTCAAACCCGCTGTGCAACCGGAACGGTTCGCCCTGGGTCGGCTGCGGGGGAACCGATTCATCCAGCAGGGGTTTCAGTGGCATAAGCGAGGTGCTGAAGTACGCGCTGGAACCGCTGCATGCCGGTCAGCAGATTGGCGTGTATCTCGTCCATGCTGATTTCGGCCTCGCCCGCCAGCCCAGCTGCCCAATTGGCAACAACGGCACAGCAGGCATAGGGTATGTCCAGTTCACGGGCCAGGGCCGCTTCCGGCATGCCGGTCATGCCGACCAGGGTGCAGCCATCCTGTTGCAGCCGCCGTATCTCCGCACGGGTTTCGAGACGGGGCCCCTGGGTGCAGCCGTATACGCCGTAGTCCACCACTTCGACCTGAGCGGCCCGGGCCGCAGTCAGCAGGGCGTGCCGGACGGTCGAACTGTAGGGGTGAGTGAAATCGATGTGAGTTACCGGGGTTTCGGTGCCGTCGTGGAAGGTTTGTACCCGGTCGAAGGTGTAATCAATCAATTGATCCGGTACCACGATGTTGCCGGGGGCCGCTTCCGGGCTAATCCCGCCGACCGCCGCCACTGCAATCAGGCGATCAACCCCATAGTGGTGCATGGCCCAGACATTGGCGCGGTAGTTGATACGGTGGGGAGGGATCGTGTGGGGATCACCGTGCCGGGCCAGAAACACCCACTCAATGCCGTGCAGGGTTCCCTGTACCAGTTCCGAGGACGGGGCACCGTACGGTGTCATGACGGCCTGCCGCCGGGTGATTGTGAGGCCGTCGAGCCGGGTCATGCCGGTGCCGCCTATAATGCCTGTCAGTTTCATGGCTGTCTCGTTTGTCGTTGCTGAATGACCCCTGCGGGGATCGGCCTGTGATCCGGGCGGGTCAGCGGCAGGAGTCCGTGCCAGGTGGACACCTGGCCGCTCCCATCTACCGTACCGGCCCGTTACCTACTAAAATCCGGCTTTGCCTTTCATTTTCACACTAATCCGGAAATACGCATGAATTTTATCGCTTTTACCCGTATTGTCAGCCTGTTGTTGCTGACCCTGTCGTTTCTGACCATCGCCCGGGCCGAAGACGCCACCACCGAACCGGTGAGGGTTATCCAGACTGCTTCCGATCAGGTCAGGAATGCCCTCAAGGCCTATGATTACAAACTGGACTTCATCCGTTCGGCGGCACTGGTCAAAAACATCATGGAACCTCATGTCGACGTCAACCGGGCCGCACTGCTGATTCTTGGCAAGTACTGGCGCACTGCCACCCCGGTGCAGCGTGATCGGTTCAAGGAAGAATTTCGCACCCTGATGATCCGCACCTATACCACCGCCTTTGCCGAGTTTCATACCTATCAGATCGACTACCTGCCGCTGGAAATCACCCCCGGCGAGAACAAGGTCATGGTGCGTACCGAAATGCGTCGGCCAGGTTCACCGCAACCCTTGCCGGTTGCTTACCGGATGGAAAACATCAGCGGTGCATGGAAAGTCTACGATGTCATCATCAGCGGGGTCAGTCTGGTACAAAACTACCGCACCACGTTTGGCAGCGAAGTGGCCCGAACCGGTTCGCTGGATGCGGTGATTGATGATCTGGCACAACGCAATACCGCCGCCCTTGGCCCGGCCAAAAAGGCCGTAACTGCGGCAAAACCGGGATGAAAACCTATCTGGTGGGCGGGGCAGTCAGGGACGAACTGCTGGGACGCCCTGTCAGCGAGCGCGACTGGGTGGTGGTTGGGGCGACCCCCGCCCAGCTTTTGCAGCAAGGGTTCAAAGCTGTCGGCAAGGACTTTCCGGTCTTTTTGCACCCGGAAACCCGCGAGGAATATGCCCTGGCCCGCACCGAACGTAAAACCGCCCCGGGTTATCACGGGTTTGCGGTAGACGCACGCCCTGAGGTTACGCTGGAGGACGACCTGCGCCGACGAGACCTGACCATCAACGCCATGGCCCGGGACGAATGCGGGCGGTTGATTGATCCTCACGGCGGACAACAGGATCTGGCGCGGCGTCTGCTGCGGCATGTATCCCCGGCGTTTGCCGAAGATCCGGTACGCATCCTGCGCCTTGCCCGCTTTGCCGCCCGTTTCGCTCCCCTGGGTTTTACGGTTGCCGGGGAAACCCGGGCTCTGATGCAGCAGATGGTGGAGGCGGGCGAGGTGGAGGCACTGGTGCCTGAGCGGGTGTTTCAGGAACTGGCACGGGCACTGACCGAACCGGAGCCTGCGGCATTCTTCCGGGTACTGCGGACTTGCGGGGCACTGGCCCGGCTTTTTCCGGAGATCGAGCAATTGTTCGGCGTACCACAGCCGCCGCTGTATCACCCTGAAATTGACACCGG
>CAIVXW010000004.1 GCA_903910005.1 uncultured Methylococcaceae bacterium | reverse complement strand
TTCGTCGGCTCACTGCTGGCAGGCAAGGTTAAATACTGGGATCAGGTCAAGGTGTTCAACCCCGCCGGGATTGGCAAAACCCTGCCCGAAATAGCCACGGACAACGGCATTCCCCTGCCGACTGCGGTGGCCGGCAAAATTCCGGTGAGCGTCGGCAACCGCAATAGCGGTGCGGCTGTGGGAGCCATTTTCAGTGCCGTGTTTCTCAATTATCCGGGAACGGCCTACGCCACCCCGCCAGCCCTTCAGCCTACCCTGCTCAATGCGTCGGCCGCGCCGTTCGTCACCCAGGCACCCGGTGCCTCGCAACAGGAAGCCGTGCTGCTTGACTGGCAAAACGGTACCAATCTGAGCAACCTTAATCCGGGTGCCAACGTCAGACGCTGGGGTGTTGCCCAGCAAAGTACTGACTGGAACCCCTCGTATGCCAAGGATTACCGTTACGTTCGCATAGACGGCTACGCCCCGACCCTGGACAACATCCAGATTGGCGGGTATCCGGTCTGGAGCGAACAAACCCTGCAATGGCGCAAAAATTACCCCAAAGCCGGTGAGACCTTCAAGAGCCTGGTACCCCAGGCTGGCAGTGACAAACTGCTGGTTCTCGGCAAACTGGCCGCCATTGTGGGATCACCCACGGCAGCGGCCAGGGTCAATCTCAAGTTCAACAGTGCAATCGGCCCGACCGGATTGTTTGGCGTCAGCACCGATGCCGGTGTCAAGAGCATTGATGCGGCTTTTGACGGCAACAACCCGGTCATCCCCTACAGCCATGTCGGCAACGGTAACGTCCTCAACAACGCCGTGCTGCCTACCCTGGATGGCCGCAAACTGGGTACCACCGGTACGGTGAGGCTCCAGTAATTTCAAATCCTGCCGGGGTCACCCGCAGTGACCCCGGCATCTCCACCCACTTTAGGGGGAACAGACATGCCTTTACAGCAACTGGTCAATTACTTCAATCAGCGTTTTATCGAGGAACAGGGTCTTGCCGGATCGCCCCTGCGTTTACGGGAACTAAGGGCAGAGGGACGCTGCGAGGGTCTATGGTTTGGCAGTTTGCTGCACCCGGTATACGCCTATCCTGAGGTATCCAGTCTCATTGCGTATGATGCAAGCCTGCAGGTGGTGGAAACCACCGGGCCGACCGGGTTGTTGCCCGACGAACTGACACTGGCGCGGGCAGGCAGTACCCACGACAGCCTTTCGGCACTGTACCGCCGGGACGATACGGGCAGCACCAGTGAGCGGGCAGTGGTTGACCTCGACCGGCTCAGCCGTACCGTTCACCTGCTGAATTTCCTGGTGTTTTCGCACGAAGTCAGGAGTGTATTCCTGCACGTACATCCCCTGCATATTCTCGCCGTAGAGAAAGATCACGGTGCTTACTTCGAGGAAGTCATCCTGCGCTGCGGCCTCTTGCCCAAACGAATCGTCATTACCTTGCCGGTCAGTCGAGCCTACGCCAACCAGGCATCGATTCTGCTGAGTCGTCTGAGGAATTACCGGGAGCGCGGCTATGCCACCGCCCTCAAGTTTGAGGACGATCTGGAAGATGCCAGTTACCTGAAATTTCTCAACCAGTTCACACCCGACTTTGTACGTTTTGAACGGAGCATTCTGGAAAAACGGCTAAAAACCAATACTTCCAGCCGCGCCCGAACCTCGACCCTGCTCGAACGGATCCACCAAAAGGATACCCGGTTACTGGTGGAGGGCATCAGAACCCCCCACGACGCCGAAATCATCGACCGGCTGCAACCGGACGCCGTCAAGGGCGATTACTTCAAGGCCATTTCCAGGGTTGAAACCGAAGCAGTCGCACGGGTGGTCAATTACTGAGGCGCGATGCAGGGGGAGAAGCCAGCATGAATGCCAGAACAGACGACTGGGACATTCCCGCCATCGTTTCCGGATTACAGACCCTCAGGGTGCGCTCGCTGGAAAATCGCCAGCGCGAAAGTCAGCCGCCGCGCCTGCCATCGCGCAAGGTTCTTTCGGACATTGTTGAAGGGCTGGCCAGTGCCCTGTTTCCCAACCGTCTGGGTTCCGGCGATCTGCTGCCTGAAAGCGTCGACTATTTCGTGGGCCATACCCTCGACACCCACCTGCGCCAACTCCAGGCCGCCATCCGGCGGGAACTCCGCTTTCAGGCTGAACAGGCCGGACAGGAACCGGAAGATTGCGATACCCGTGCCCATGCACTGACCCGATGTTTTGCCCATACCTTACCTCGGGTGCGTGCCTTGCTCGAAACCGATCTCGAAGCCGCCTGGCGGGGAGACCCGGCAGCCGGCAGTGTGGATGAAGTACTGGTCTGCTATCCCGGCATCATGGCCATGATCTGTCATCGGCTGGCGCATGAACTCCACAGGCTCGGGGTGCCGCTGATTGGTCGGATCATTGCCGAAATCGCCCATTCCGCAACCGGCATTGATATTCATCCGGGGGCTTCCATCGGTGGCAGTTTCTTTATCGACCACGGCACCGGGGTGGTCATCGGTGAGACGACGGTCATCGGCGAGCGGGTGCGCTTGTATCAGGCTGTAACCCTCGGGGCCAAACGCTTTCCGGTGGATGCCGACGGCACCCTGCAAAAAGGCCATGCCCGGCATCCCATCGTTGAGGATGATGTGGTGATTTACGCCGGTGCGACGATTCTGGGCCGTATCACCATAGGCAAAGGCACGGTGATTGGCGGCAATGTCTGGTTGACCCGAAGTGTGCCGCCCTACAGCCAGATTTCCCAGGCTCAGGTGCGTAACGAGGAAGGGAGCAGTTAGCTGCACCGCCAGTACGCCGGTCGCACTAACCCAATTTTGGCGGCCTGTGCGAATGAATTCGCACCTGCAAAAACGTCAGTTCGAGCCAAGGACAGGGTGAATGGTGATATGCCGGGAGTACTGCCATCGTGACGGCCCGGAGGGATCAGTGGTGGGCAAGTACGGTATACCAACCCGCAATCCATGCCCCATTCGCCATTCCCCATTCGCCCCGCGCCTTATCCCGAATTCACGTTACAAAACCAGCCCGAATGCGCTGCCCGGTTTTCCCCGCCCGGCCAGTGTTGCAATGCCGCCCTGATCCGGTGGTTCAGGGGATACATTAAAACAAGACAGGAAACACCATGACTGAGCATCAAGACATACCCATATCCCTGGGTGATGTGGCGGCCCGGCAACTGGCCAATGCCACCAAGACCGTTCCGCAACTGACCACCATCACGCCCCGCTGGCTGGTACATCTTTTACCCTGGACCGGGGTAGAGGCCGGTATCTATCGCCTCAACAGGGTCAAGGATGCCTCACGGGTGCTGACCGCCTGCTCACAACGGGATGAGCGTGATCTGCCGGAAACCTTCGTGGATTATGACGAAAATCCCAGGGAGTATTTTCTCAGTGCCGTGACCACGGTGGTGGATATTCATACCCGGATTTCCGACCTTTACAGCAGTCCGCATGACCAGATCAAGGAACAACTGCGCCTGACCATAGAAACCATCAAGGAGCGGCAGGAAAATGAACTCATCAACAATTCTGAGTACGGGTTGCTGAACAATGTCGATCCCTCGCAGAAGATTTCGACTCTGGATGGCCCACCGACACCGGATGATCTGGACGAACTCATCAGCAAGGTCTGGAAGGAACCGGCCTTCTTTCTGGCCCATCCCAAAGCCATCGCCGCCTTTGGCCGCGAATGCACGCGCCGGGGTGTACCGCCACCGACCTCCCATCTGTTCGGTTCGCCGTTCCTCACCTGGCGCGGCATTCCGCTGATACCCTGCGACAAGGTGAGCATCAATGCGGAAGGTAAAACCAGCATCCTGTTGCTGCGAACCGGCGAGAGCCGTCAGGGCGTGGTAGGACTTTATCAACCCGGCTTGTCGGGTGAACAGGGCATGGGATTGTCGGTAAAATTCATGGGCATCAGCCGCAAGGCCATTGCCTCTTATCTGGTATCCCTGTACTGCTCGCTGGCCGTTTTGACCGAAGATGCACTGGCCGTACTCGAAAACGTCGATGTGGGCAAATACCATGACTATCAGCCTCGATACAAATAAGCGGGCCGAACCGCAAGACGGTGAGCCTTTCGGCCTGCCCGATACGGCAAGCCTGGCCCGGCTGGCCAACGCGCTGTTTCAGACACTACCCGTTACAGGGGACGGGCAAACCGCTCAGACTATCGTTACGTTACCGGATGAAAACGAACTCGGAGCATTACCGACCCAACTGGCCGCAGCCCCCCGGCGTGGCGTTCGCCACCCTCATGTGCAGCAAGCCGATACCGGACTGCCGTACTTTCTGACGCAGTTAACCGATCCGTTTTCCGCTGAACGCACGCTGTCGACCCTGCATCGACCGCCTCACCAGGGCGAATACGGATGGGACGCGCTCGAAATTCCGTCACCGGGTTTCCGGCCCGGCATACCGGAATCGAAACCGCCGGGTTTTGCTGCCACACCGTCCACCGTGCCGGTTCAGGCGACTCCGCCCGGTGTATCATCGAGTTTGTCCCTGTATTTTCTGGACGAAGTACACTCGCTTCTGGCCGTACCAGGGCAAGGGAACGAGGTGCTGGCGAGGGGTGGGGATGCCGGCCATCCTCCATTCGATGTGGTGGGTATCCGCAAGGATTTTCCCATCCTCAATGAAAGGATCAGGGGCAAACCCCTGATCTGGCTGGACAATGCGGCGACTACCCAGAAGCCACAGGCGGTCATCGACCGACTGGCGTATTTTTACGCGCATGAAAACTCCAACATTCACCGGGCGGCGCATGAACTGGCTGCCCGATCCACCGATGCCTATGAGGCGGCCCGCAATACGGTTGCCCGATTCCTGAATGCGGCCTCCAGCGAGGAGATCATCTTCGTGCGCGGCACCACGGAAGGCATCAATCTGGTGGCCCAGAGCTGGGGCATGCGTCATATCGGCCCCGGCGATGAAATCGTCATCACCTGGCTGGAGCATCACGCCAACATCGTACCCTGGCAGCAGTTGTGTGCCGCTACGGGAGCGCGGTTACGGGTGGCGCCGGTCGATGAATCCGGCCAGATTCTGCTGGATGAATACGAACGCCTGTTCAATGACCGAACCCGGCTGGCGGCTTTCTCGCAGGTCTCGAATGCCCTGGGGACGGTGACACCGGCCCGGGAGATGATCGAGATTGCCCACCGCTACGGCGCGAAGGTACTGCTGGACGGCGCGCAGGCGGTTTCCCATCTGCATACCGATGTGCAGGCACTCGATTGCGACTGGTATGTGTTCTCCGGTCACAAGGTGTTCGGGCCTACCGGCATCGGGGCGGTTTATGGCAAGCGGGAGATACTGGAAAACACGCCCCCCTGGCAAGGCGGCGGTAACATGATTCGTGACGTTACGTTTGAAAAAACCCTGTATCACGGCACCCCGGCCCGGTTTGAAGCCGGAACCGGCAACATCGCCGATGCCGTAGGGCTGGGAGCGGCCCTGGCGTATGTGACGCGGATCGGTCTCGACAACATACATCGCTACGAGCATGAACTGCTGGGTTATGCTACCGAGGGTTTGTTGAGCATACCGGGATTGCGTCTGATTGGTACGGCCCGGGAGAAAGCCGGGGTTTTGTCTTTCGTCCTGCCGGGGCACCCTTCGGAGGACATCGGCAAACAGCTCAACCAGGAAGGGATTGCCGTGCGCTCCGGCCACCACTGCGCCCAGCCGATTCTGAGACGATACGGCCTTGAAACCACGGTGCGCCCCTCACTGGCTTTCTACAATACCCGCGAGGAAATCGACGTTCTGGTCAATGCCGTGCGGCGCATTCAGGGGCGGGGAGGGTAGCCCGCAAACCCTTCAGCCTGAAGTGGACAGGGATGTCCGCTTCCATCATCAGGTGGAACGCCGAGCACTAGCTTGGCGTTCCTTCATCCATCCGCGTTACCCCCACCACAGACAAGCCACTCCGCCAGACGCCGGGCCTCGTTGCGTATTTCCGGCACGGCGGTGGTTTCCCATGACAGGCCCCGCGCCGGTGGTCCCAGGGTATACAGCCGGTCGGAAGGGCGGCCATCGTTTCCGATCAAGGCACCTTCAGCCGTGACATCCAGCCCCAGCGCCAGACGATCCGGGCGTATCAGTCCCTGTTCCAGCAGGTTACGGATCAAGGCGCTTTCCAGGCGCCGGTAATTGCTGTCTGATCCCGAGCAATTTATCACTGCCCCGACCCGAATCCTGTCGATCGTCCGGCTGGTGCGCAAGCGGATTGCTACCGCCACTTCCGTTTCCGCTTCCCGGTATTCCGTGATCGTACCTACGTGGCGGCGCAATTGCCCCGATGCCAGCAGACGCTCCAGATTGTCCGCAACCGGGGGCGCCAGCCGATGCCGGTGTACATCCCAGAAAGGTCGCAGATGGCGCAGGAATCGGCGTCGTTCCGCCAGCGGCAGGCTTTGCCACAAGGTTTGTGTATGCGGTCTCAGGGCATCCATCACCGCTCGCCAATCGCCACGATTCGCTGCGATGAACTGGCGAATCTGGCGTAACCCCGACCTGACGGTGGCTGGCCTGAACGTCGAATCGATGTTGAACCCCGCCGGATTCGCCCCTTGATATGCCTTGGGCCAGAAACCGCGCCGGGATACCACATGGATTTTCCCCTGATAACCGGCGGCTGCCAGGGCCACCGCCCAGTCCACCATGGTGAGACCGCTACCAATCAGGAGGCAGGCTTCGGTTTGCAGGATGGCCGGCAGAAGGCCCGGTAGCCAGGGATTGCGGTGATAACGGGCACTGGCATAGAAAGCGGGATCGGCTATGGAAGGATTGCCGGACGGGAAGTTGCCTAATGCCAGCACTGCCTGCCCGACCGTCAATGAGCCACCATCGGCGAATCCCAGACGAAGCCCTTCCGCGATGTTTTCCAGCCGGGATACTTTCCGCAAGTGCCGCACCCGGATGGTTTGGGGACGTTCACGTATCAATGGCTGGCCAATGGACAAGCTGTTACGGGCGCGACCGCCAGCAGTTATGTGTGCTGGTGGGGGTGGTGAATGGTGAGGGGTGAGGGGCGAGTGGCGCGGCCATCCTGGCCGCGTGGCGGGTTAAGTGGTGAATGGGGAATGGTGAGCCGCCCTGTTTGCCGACCACCCACTCGACTTTACCCTGATGCCCCGACTCTAGGCTGCCGGTTTTCAGGGCGTGATGCTGGATACGCACGACAAAAGCCGGGGCAGCCTGACCACTCGCCTGGATATGGAAACCCTCAAGCGTTTCATCCAGGCCGCTAACCAAGCTGAACTGCTAACCGGACTCGCCGCCAATGGCTGCTCGACTGACCTGGAACGCTGGGTGACATGGGCCGAACGAATGGCCCGCAACTTTCACCGAAGTTCCTCGGCGGTCG
>CAIVXW010000003.1 GCA_903910005.1 uncultured Methylococcaceae bacterium | reverse complement strand
TCACCAGCAGCAAAACCGGCACAACCCGCATGAATCCGCTGCAATTCCACCGTTTCATCCGTTACTCCGCAACAAGCCCCGCCCTTCAAGACGGGGTCGTTGACAACTGCAGGGCGGCGACGATCTGGCGGTGGGTGAGTTCACTGAGAGCCTTGCGATCCGTCTGTCCGGTTGTCACGGGTTCACAGAAGAAAACATCGACCGTAATGTGCGGTAACGCCATCACCTGCCATAAATGAGGCAGAAATTCGTCATCTCCCACGAACGGCACCACGGTACGGGCGGCGTCCCGGTAAGCAATACCCATCGCCTGAACGGCAACGGCGGCATTGAGGGCCGGTTGAAACAGGCTGGCGTGAAAACGCAGCACGTCCGCGCCAGAGGTGCTGGTGCCCTCCGGAAAAAATACCAGATAATCCCCGCTCCTGAGCCGGGATGTCATGTCAGACGCGATCAGGCGGGTACTGTCGCGATCGCCCCGCCGCAGAAACAGGGTACCTGTCTGGCTGGCAAGATAGCCCACCACCGGCCACTCTACCACTTCGTACTTGGATACGAACCCGAACGGACCCAGGGCACCCAGCACAATGATGTCGAGCCAGGAAATATGATTGCTTACAATCAGTCCGGACGTCGGGAGGAGATTTCCGTGTTGCCGGATACGTACACCCAACACGTTGCAGATATAGGTACACCAGCGTTGTTTGGCAGATTTGAGAAGCCTGTCTGCCCGATTGGGAGCCAGGGGTTTCACCATGAGGGAAATGGAACTGGTAATCAGCAGGCCTGTGAGAAAGGCTATGGCGACACCCGCTGCCCTAGGCAACCGTCGCAGGGTGGGAATCAGAGTCACGGGATCCTATGAAATGCTTTTCGTAACGGGTTTGCAAACGCTCCAGATCGAGCAATATGAATACATCCATGCAGTTGAAGTCCTCATCCCAGCACGGCTCGCCGCACACCCAGGCACCCAGTCGCAGATAAGCCTGCAACAGGGGTGGAATGCCACTCTCATCCCGCTCGCAACGCTTCCAGGCCGGTACCGGATGTCTCGGAACTACCTGCAGCGACTGGGGACCGCGCTGATGTGTTTCAATCTGGCGGTAGACCGCATCGACCGCAAATCCGCTGGGACCGGGCGGGATGCTGGCACACCCCATGAGATAGTCAAAACGCCCCGTCCGGGCGTAGTCAGCCAGGCCACTCCATAAGCTGGCGATGACGGCACCGCCCCGATAGCTCGAATCGACACAGGTTCTACCCACTTCCAGGAAGCGTCCCGGTAACGACAAAACGCCATCCAGGTTAAATTCACTTTCCGAATAAAAATGCCCCAGCCGACTTGCCTGATCACTGCTCAACAAACGGGTACATCCGATGACCTTGTTCAGTCGGGTGTCCATGACAATCAGGTGATCGCAATAGGCATCCAGTTCATCCACGTCCAGGCCCGGTTCGGTGGTGTGCAGGCACGCTCCCATTTCTTCGGCAAAAACATGGTAGCGTAGAGCCTGGGCCGCCCGAACCAATGCAGGTTCGTGGGCTATCAAGGTGGTGAAGCGGCGTGAATGAGCCTTGATATCGCTGGAGGGATAAATTTGCATGGTTAAAATCCTGGATGTTAAGGGCAAATAGCCGGGCACGGTAAGCCAGACAAATGACGTTTGAACGACAGCACCGTAACCATTCAGTGAATGCCCTGCAGGGAGGTGTAAGGGTAACAAAGTTTATAACCGGCTACCACCCCCGCTACCGTCCGGTACGCTGGATTGTGGTGGCCCGCATCATGAGAAAATTGAAGGTGAGATGATGAAAACCCCGTACCGGACTGCCGTCAAGGCGGTGGCCGTATCCCTGCTGTATTTGCTGCTGTGCGCCCTGTTGGCAACCGGGCTGGCCTATCCGCTCCACCATGTATCCGGGGGAGGCATTGATTTTCGGGTGGCAGTGACCCGGGGTAGCCTGATCATGGCCATTCTGGGAGCGGGCTTCTGGATCAGGCGACTCCAGCTTGATTACGACAGCCTGGGACTGGGGGGAAGCCGCAAAGGCCGCTTGACCGCGGTTGGACAGGGATTGGCCAGCGGTATCGTGATGCTG
>CAIVXW010000002.1 GCA_903910005.1 uncultured Methylococcaceae bacterium | reverse complement strand
TTGCACCAGGGCCAGCAAAACACCGGCGGCAACGGCAGACCCGATCACCCCGGCCACATTAGGCCCCATGGCGTGCATCAGCAGAAAATTGTGCGGATTGCTCTCCTGGCCGATTTTGTTGGCGACCCGGGCCGACATGGGTACAGCGGAAACCCCGGCGGCCCCGATGAGCGGATTGATCTTGTTTTCGCTGAAGCGATTCATGATTTTGGCCATAATCACCCCGGCTGCCGTCCCGAAACTGAACGCAATGGCCCCGAGCAGCAGAATGCCCAGGGTTTCGGGACGCAGAAACTGGTTGGCACTCAGCTTGGAACCCACTGACAATCCCAGAAAGATGGTAACGATGTTGATGAGTTCGTTCTGTGAGGTTTTGCTGAGACGCTCCACCACACCGCATTCGCGCATCAGGTTACCCAGACAGAACATGCCAATCAGCGGAGCGGCTGACGGTAACAGCATGGCACTCAGTATCAGCAACACGATGGGAAAAACCACCTTTTCCTGACGGCTTACGATCCGGAGCTGGGCCATCTCGATCAGGCGCTCCTCTTCGGTCGTCAACCAGCGCATGATGGGGGGTTGTATCAGCGGAACCAGGGCCATGTAGGAATAGGCCGCCACGGCAATCGCGCCCAGTAGATCAGGAGCCAGCTTGGAAGCCACATAAATGGCGGTCGGTCCGTCCGCCCCGCCGATGATGGCAATGGCGGCGGCATCCTTGAAGGTAAAATGCAGACCCGGCACCGCATTGAGTGCCAGTGCCCCGAACAGGGTTCCAAAAATGCCGAACTGGGCGGCTGCCCCGAGCAGCAGGGTTTTGGGATTGGCCAGCATGGGGCCAAAATCGGTCATGGCCCCCACGCCCATGAAAATCAGCAGCGGGAAAATACCGGCCTTGATACCCATATAAAGGTAGGACAACAAGCCTCCCTCTTCGGCAATACCGGCAACGGGAATGTTGCTGAGTACCGCCCCGAAACCAATCGGTAGCAGCAGCAGGGGTTCAAAACCCTTGCGTATGGCCAGATACAGCAGCAGGAATCCCACGGCCATCATCACCACCTGCTGCCACTGAAAATTGGACAGACCGGTACTCAACCAGAGTTCGTAAAAACCACCCATGAAAAACCTCACACTACCGTCAGAAGGACATCGTTGGCAGCCACCGTATCACCGACCTTGATGGCCAGATGACTGACCGTCCCGGCGTAACGGGTTCTGACTTCGGTTTCCATCTTCATGGCCTCCATCACAACCACAATCTGGCTCTCGTTGACGAACTGGCCCTCCTTGACGTTGATTCTGAGGATATGGCCTGCCATCGGAGCCCTGACCTCGCCGCCACCGGTTGAGGCCGAGGCGGGCCGCACTGCGGGTACATTGGGATCAACCGGGCGCAACGACGTGATGGCCCCGCCAGCCGCCACTTCCACCTGATAAAGGCGGCCATTGACCGTGACGGAATAGGCCTTGATGCCATCGGAGAGACTCGCCGTGGCCACCACCGCAGCGGTGGCCGGGGATTCTGTCGTGGCATCGGGTGCCGCTTCAAAGGCCGCCGGGTTGCCCCGGTTGCTGAGGAATTTCCAGCCAACCTGCGGGAACAGGGCATAGGTCAGCACGTCATCCACTTCATGTTCTGATAACTCAACTTTCTGTGTCCGGGCCAGTTCGCGCAACTCAGCCGTCAATTTGTCCAGTTCAGGTTGCAACAGATCGGCCGGTCGGGTCGTGATGGGTTGGCCGCCCTCCAGGACGCGGGTTCTGAGTTCAGCGTTGACCGGTGCCGGTGTGGCACCGTACTCCCCACGCAGCACCCCGGCCGTTTCCTTGGCGATGGTCTTGTAACGTTCACCGGCCAGCACGTTGATGACGGCCTGGGTACCCACGATTTGCGAGGTAGGTGTCACCAGGGGAATGAAGCCCAGATCCTCCCGAACCCGTGGAATTTCCTGCAGAACCTCGTCAAAACGATTCAATGCGCCCTGCTCCCTGAGTTGGCTTTCCATATTGGTCAGCATGCCGCCGGGAACCTGGGCCACCAGAATCCGGCTGTCACTTCCCTTGAGGCTGCCTTCAAACTTCGCGTATTTTTTACGCACTTCGCGAAAATAGGCGGCAATCTCTTCCAGCAGGTTCAGATTGAGCCCGGTGTCACGTTCGTGCCCCTGAAAAATGGCCACAACCGATTCGGTCGGACTATGGCCATAAGTCATGCTCATGGACGATATGGCAGTGTCCACGTTGTCAACCCCGGCCTCAACTGCCTTGACAATGGCGGCGGTGCTGAGTCCGGTGGTGGCGTGGCAATGCAGGTGAACGGGAACGCTGACGGCCTGCTTGAGGCGGTAGACCAGTTCTCCTGCCACATACGGTTTGATCAGGCCTGACATATCCTTGATGCAGATCGAATGGGAACCCATGTCTTCCAGTGACCGGGCCAGATCCACCCACATGTCAAGTCCATGCACCGGGCTGACCGTGTAGGAGATGGTACCCTGGGCGTGTCGCCCCGCTGCCACGGTAGTCTGAATGGCCGTCCTGAAATTACGGATGTCGTTCATTGCATCAAAAATGCGGAACACGTCCACGCCATTTTCCGCTGCCCGCCAGATGAATTTCTCGACGACATCATCAGCATAATGCCGGTAGCCCAGCAGGTTCTGCCCCCGCAACAACATCTGCAAACGGGTGTTGGGCAGAGCCTGCCTGAGGCGGCGCAACCGTTCCCACGGATCCTCTCCCAGATAACGGATGCAGGCATCGAACGTCGCGCCGCCCCAGGCTTCCAGCGACCAGAAACCGACCTGATCGAGTTTGTCACAGACAGGCAGCATGTCGTCCAGACGTAAACGGGTGGCAAGCAGGGATTGATGTGCGTCACGCAGGACGACATCGGTTATGCCTAACGGGTTGGCCATGGGTAAAAGCTCCGGGTGTCAGTTTTTAGTGTTTATTCGAGGTTGTTATGGATTTTCGTGACGATGAATGGCTGCCGAAATGGCCGCCACGATTTCGCTGTCGTCCGGCTCCTGACTGGCATCGTCGAGAACCAGACTCGAATCGCCACTCACCCGCCCGATGCCCTGGTCGTATCGACGTACCAGATCGGCGGTTACGCCGATGATCCAGACCAGCAGGGCCAGAAACAGGAAAACGATGGTCATGCCCATCAGCATCAGCTTGCTACCGGACAGCAGAAGTTCAGTGATTGCAGGTTCCATGAGAATTTTTTGACAAAAGGATGAACAGGTGAATGATAATGTGCCGGACGCTGAAAGTCGAACATAGCCTAAATCCGCCTGATTGCATAGTAAAATAGGATGTTTGGAACTGATTTATAGATATAGGCTATGATTCCCGTGCAACGACTCAACTATCAGCATCTGTTTTACTTCTGGAACGTGGTTCGTGAGGAGAGCGTAACCCGCGCCTCGGAAAAACTGCATCTGGCTCAACCAACCATCAGCGGACAACTGGCCGCCCTGGAAAAGTCCATTGGACAAAAGCTGTTTGAAAAACACGGACGCCGACTGACGCTGTCCGACACGGGTCGCATCACCTTCCGTTACGCCGATGAAATTTTCAGTCTGGGGCAGGAACTGGCCAACACCCTCAACGGCTACCCTGAAGGGCGGGCTCTGAGACTGGTGG
>CAIVXW010000001.1 GCA_903910005.1 uncultured Methylococcaceae bacterium | reverse complement strand
TTTCCGAGGATTTGCACTTTAATCGGGGGATTGGTTTCGGTCATAATTCGGGTCTCGCTGCTTGGTTCGGGTATTGGCGTTTTCCCGGCCGCACTGGCGGGAGCGGGAACGGTCTGCTCGGACTTCAAGCATAACAGCGTGTCGCCCTCCGGTAAATTTGCGCTGTCCGGAGCCGTCGTTCCACCGGTTGAAAAATTTTTTTAATGGTAAAAATGAACACCGATATTTTAACGTATGCAACGATACAGGACATTGTTCAACGGAATGATCCGGATGAAACTGCCGCCCGGATTCACGGCGTGTTGACCGGATTGTTGTCCGTTCAGGGTTCCGTTTCGCTGGAAAAATGGCTGGAAGTGGCACTGGATGAGGCTCTGGATCTGCTGGACGACGAATCCCGCGCCGCGATGCAGACGCTATACCGAATGACCTGCCATGAGATCAACGAACCGGATTTTTCCTTCCGGCTGTTTTTGCCGGATGACGATTATCCCCTGCCTGAACAGATCAGTGCCCTGGGTGAGTGGTGCTACGGCTTTCTTCACGCCCTTGGCTATAATTCCCGCAAGGACACCGCCTGGCCTGGCGATACCGAAGAAATCCTGAATGACTTCCTGCAGATTTGCCGTATCACCTGCTCCCCCCTGGATGAGGAGAACGATCTGGTCGAATTGACTGAATATGTGAGAATTTGCTCTCAGGTCGTGCGAACCGAATTCATGCAGTGGCGTCAATCCAGGCGGGTGCATTAGCGATACCCTGAACAGACTTCCCCGATAAAAAATACACCATGCCTGATACCTCTTGTTACCGGGAACGCCGTCGGCGGTTCCTCAAGCGACTGGCCGACCACGAGGTCGCGATCATTGCCAGTGCCCCAACCCGTATTCGCAACCGCGACACGGAGTACCCCTACCGGCAGGACAGTGACTTCCAGTACCTGACCGGCTTTGCCGAACCCGAAGCCCTTGCAGTGTTTGCCCCCGGACGCGAGGACGGCGAATACGTACTGTTTTGCCGGGAATACGATCCCGAAACAGCCGTGTGGACGGGGCGTCATGCCGGTCTCGACGGTGCCGTGAACCAGTACGGAGCCGACCAGGCTCTGCCCATCACTGAACTGGCGACCCGCCTGCCCGAATTGCTGGAAAACCGAACCGCCATTCACTATCCCATGGGGCTTAACGAAACGCTGGATCGAACCATCCTTGACGCACTGGCCAGGGTCAGAAAGCGTGCCCGGGCCGGTATTGAGGCACCGACCCGCCTGATCCACATTGATCAAACCCTGCATGAGATGCGCCTCATCAAGACAGCGGAGGAGTTGGCCATCCTGCGCCAGGCAGCAACCCTGTCAATCGCTGCCCACAAACGGGCCATGCAGGCTGCCCGACCGGGCCGGTACGAATATGAAATGGAGGCTGAATTCCTGCACGAACTGGGACGGCACGGCATCCGTTCACCGGCTTATCCCTGCATTGTGGCGGCGGGTGCCAATGCCTGTGTACTGCATTATGTGGAGAACAACGCGGTACTGCGGGAGGGCGACCTGCTGCTGATTGATGCCGGTGCCGAAGTGGATCACTATGCAGCCGACATCACCCGCACTTTTCCGGTCAGCGGCACGTTTACCGAACCGCAGAAAATACTCTACGAACTGGTGCTGGCGGCCCAGCAGGCTGCCATCAGGCAGGTTAAACCCGGCAATCGCTGGATTGATCCCCATGATGCGGCGGTGCGGGTGCTGACCAAAGGGCTGCTCAAACTCGGTCTGTTGCAGGGCAAGCTGCCCCGCTCCATCAAGGATCAAACCTACAAGGCTTTCTACATGCACCGCACCGGTCACTGGCTGGGCATGGACGTGCATGACGTGGGCTTGTACAAACGGGACGGACACTGGCGGCTGTTTGAACCGGGTATGGTTTTGACCGTGGAACCCGGGTTGTATATCGCCCCTGACTGCGAGACAGTCGATCCGTGCTGGCGTGGTATCGGGATTCGCATCGAGGACGATGTTCTGGTCACCCGCAAGGGCTGCGAAGTCTTGACCGAGGCACTGCCCAAAAGCGTTGAGGCACTGGAATCGTTTCTGGCGGAGCGCAACCATGCAGCATGATTACGATGTCCTGATCGCAGGGGGCGGGCTGGTGGGCGGCAGTCTGGCTCTGGCACTGGAAAATACCCCGCTGCGGGTTGGCCTGATCGAAGCCCTTGACGACACCGGGCGACTCCGGGCCGAGGCGGGCCAGCGTGCCCTGGCCCTCTCGCGGGGGACGTGCCAGATTCTACAGAGCCTGGGGCTGTGGCCTGACGTCAAGCCGCAGGCCATGCCCATCCGCCACATTCACATATCCGAACGGGGCCGCTTCGGCAAAACCCGGCTTCATGCTGACGAACTGGGAGTTGAGGCACTGGGTCATGTCGTGGTGGCACGTCATCTGGAGCAGGCCCTGATCACCCGGCTCCGCTCGTCTTCCCGCTGCCAGAGCCTTTGTCCGGCCCGGGTGATGGGACTGCGGGCCGGGGCGGACGGCATTTGCGTGACCCTCAAACACGGCCACGATGATCTGAATCTCACCGCCCGCCTGCTGGTCGCTGCCGATGGCGGCGACTCGACCGTCAGACGCTTGCTGGATATCCCCCGCCACAGCAACGAATACGGCCATACCGCCCTGGTTGCCGAGGTTGCCACCGAAAAGGCCAACGACTACACCGCCTACGAACGCTTCACTGCCACCGGCCCGCTGGCCTTGCTGCCCCTGACGCCACACAGCAGTTCGGTCGTCTGGACGCTGCCCCATGCCGAGGCTGAAGAACTGCGCCAGGAATCCGCCAGCGTGTTCAATGATCGCCTGCAAACCGCGTTTGGTTACTGGCTGGGGCGATTGCATCTGCTCGACACGCCCAAAGCCTTTGCCCTCAAGTTGATACTGACCGAACAGATGACCGCCGAGCGGGTGGTTTTCATCGGCAACGCCCTGCATCAGTTACATCCGGTGGCGGGTCAGGGTTTTAATCTGGGACTGCGTGATGCCGCCGTACTGGCAGACCATCTGGCCACCTGCCAGGCCTTTGGGGAAGACCCGGGCCATGCCGATTGCCTCACCCGCTACGCCGCCGCCCGTCAGCGTGATTTGCAGCCGGTCATCCGCTTCACTGACGGATTGGCCCGGTTGTTTACCCGTGACTGGCCTGCACTGGGCGTGGCCCGCAGTGCCGCCATGACCGTACTCGATTGCCTGCCCCCTGCCAAACGTTACCTGGCTCGTCAGGCCATGGGCTATGGCGTCCGGTTTTAGCCCCGGAACCCGCCCGATCAGGGGGTGTCTACCTGGCGTATGATGGCCTGCATCAGGTCGGGGATCAGCGTATCGCGCCGGAATTCATACACCGGATTGAGAAACACCCGATGCGCCACGGCGGCAATGAATACCTGGCGGATATCATCCGGCAACAGGTGATTGCGTCCGGCCAGCCAGGCCGCCACCCGGGCGGCCTGCAACATCAGGCTCATGCCACGCGGACTGGCACCGGCCTTGATGAGGTGGCCGGTATCGACCCCGTCCAGTTGTATATCGAAGGTTGCGGGCGTACGGGTAGCCTGCCAGAGTCGCCCGGCATAATCCTGCAAGGCCGGACTGGCCTGAACGAAAGCCTGTATTTGCCGCGCCAGCGTCGCCACACCGTGATAATCAATCAGACCGGGTTCGATGGTTTCGATCAACCGGTCCACGTCATGAAAGCGGGTATCAAACAGCAATGCACGTTGCAGGTCAGTGTCTTGCGGAATTTCCACCGTCAGTTCCAGCATGAAACGATCACGCGCCGCTGAGGGAATTTCAAAGGTTTCTTCCTTCTCGACCCGGTTGCGGTCAGCAAACACCTGCAAATACGGCAACCGGTAATCCCGGTTGAAGGCCTGAATCTGCCGCTCCGCCATCACCCGGAGCAACAGGGCATGTACCTGTGGCCTGGCCCGATTGATTTCGTTGAAAAAAAATACCGCCAACTCCTCACCGTGCTTCAACAAGGACCCCGGATCAATACGGGGCTTGCCGTCTGCGTCGATGTGGGTGTGATACAGCAGATCACCCGGCAACAGATCGACCGTACCCTCGACCCGTTCGTAAAGCCCGCCCAGCCCCCGTGCCACCGCCCGCAGCAGCGTGGTCTTGCCAACCCCGACATCACCTTCCAGCATGACATGCCCCCGTGCAAACAGGGCCAGGGTAATGAGACGAATGACCCGGGTCTGGCCGATCACGACCTGCCCTACGGCCTGTTCAAAGCGAAGGGCACGCTGCCGCCAATCCGCCAGCAGGTGTTCGTCGGGGGATGAGGAAGCGGAAAATGCCTGTGACATGATGAGAATCAAAGGGGAGCAAGGGGGGACGTTGCCGGGCCAGCCGAATCACGTCAGGGAAGCAGCCGAAGCTGTGCGGAAAGGTATTCCCCGCCTTGCGGCGTAGCCCGCTTTCGCCCTTGAACCGAATGGTTCAGGTGGGTGCCACGCCCCCGCATCAGGCTTCCCGTTCGGGCATGCACACAACGGGGTGAAGTAGCTCCCGGGGTTTGGAATTAGGCTCAAGAAGTAACCCAGCGGGCTTCGCACGCTGCAGGGAATACTGGCGGTGGATTGTACTGGATTGACCGATTCGTGCAAGCGTTGCAAACCAGGCCATCAGGATGCTGCATTGTTGCCACCTCACCGCTCGGCAACGCTTGCAGTCGCGGCATGAATCGGCAAAAATCCGCAGCGACACTACCACGATCTGTTTTTATATGCGTCCGGGACGTGTCCGGCGTCACCGCGCAAACGTCATCGAATCAGGCCTCACGATGCGAAAACCTTCCCATATCAGCTACTGGATCAACGAAACACTGCCGGTGCAGGTCGCTCTGGCCTCAGCCCTGCAGCAGATGTCATTCCTGGCGGTTTATCTGGTGGTTTCGCCGTTGCTGGCCCGAACCCTCACACTGGATCACGACCAGTCGCTGCAACTGATTTCAGCCACCCTGCTGGCTTCGGCCATTGGCAGCATCCTTCAGGCTAGCG